>CAUZJP010000173.1:0-3719 GCA_963580235.1 Candidatus Thalassarchaeaceae archaeon | reverse complement strand
AGAACTGCGGGCCACCACTGCCCCAACTCCCCGACCTCCCGCTCGGCTGTCCTGCAAGGAACGCACCAGGTGGCTGTGTGAAGTTCGACGACATGGGGTGCGAAAACTGCCTCAGAACTGTTTCCGGCCTGCCCTCCCAGCGGCATGACGAGCGCCGCGATGACCCCGCCTCCAGACTGCTCGAAGTCATCTTCGCTCTGCGCGGATTCCGCCACTCCGACGAGTGGGGAGGTGACACTCAGGAGGAATATAGTGAGAATTAGTCCGGCGGCCACCTGAATGGCGGAATGCATAGCGGCCATGTGACTCGCCCTTGGCCGCTGCTTGATATAGACCACTCCAACGCGCAGAGTCTGTGGAAGAGTCGAATTGGGCGAGCAACCTGCCGCTGATTCTGGGAATCATGGCGTTGACCGTGATCTTGGCTGGTGGCTTCGTCAGAATCAATGAAGCCGGCGAATCCTGTCCCGACTGGCCGACCTGTTTCGGCACCTTCGGATTCGACGTGTCCGAAGAGGATCAGGGGGCTTGGTACGACGAAACCGGCGAGTACGACTCGCGAGGAATGGACCACCGATATTCGACCTTCGATATATTCACCGAGTGGTTGCACCGACTCATCGCAACGATGTCCGGCGCGGTTGTCCTGTTGGGAGTCTTTCTGGTCCGCAAGAAGCGCGATGAGTTGTCGGATGAGAACTGGAAGGCAGCACTCACTTCGTTGGTGCTGGTGGTCTCACAAGGTGCGCTCGGCGCCATCACAGTCCGCTACGACAACGCCTCTTGGACTGTGGTTCTCCACCTGCTGTTCGCCATCCTCTACACGAGTTGTCTGTTCTGGTGGTGGATTGTCTGGCGGCGCGATGTGGGAAGTATGCCCGGCTGGGCGGAGGCGCCCCCCGAAGTGGTGGCGGCACAAGAGTGGCGAATCGCCCTTCTGACCGGCGCAACTCTCCCGGTCATCCTGCTCGGCGTCTGGGTATCGACAGGAGGTGGCGGCTCGTTCAACCAAGGTTGCAGTGTCGGCTGGATGCAAGGTTGGCCGCTCTGCCAGGGGGCGCTGATTCCTGCTGCTCTGGACAATCCAGCGGTCCACGCGGCGTGGGTTCACAGGCTTGCAGTACTCATTGTAGGTATATTTCTCGTCAGGGGATTTCTCCAGTTCCGGAGTGAGACCGCCGGCTCGGCAAAACCCCTCGAGGTTATCTTCGGGCTGGGCGTCCTCGCCTTCCTGCTCAACATCCTCGCTGGGGCTTCCTATGTGATTCTCGGAGCTGGTGCTGACGGCTTTCCCGAATCGATTTCTCTGCTCCATCTCTCGCTGGCCACCGATTCGATTCTGCTGCTCTCCTTCGCGCTGCTCATCTGCCGACTCAACCGCACTGACCACGCGGTGGCAGATGGTGTGAGCGTGGCTGGTAGCGACGGGTCTGACGAAGAGTCGTGAGTGTCATCCGCCGATTAGGGGCTGTTTGATAGACGGGGCGCCACCCGAGCGGTTCGATGGCAGAGGCTTTGCCCGACTTCGAGGGTGGTGGAACCCTAGGTTCGCTGTTCGCTCTGATGAAGCCGACTGTGATTGCTCTGCTACAGGTGACCGCGCTGTGTGCGGTGCTCGCCCACGATTTGGTTCAGTGGCATATCGGCAACGGCTTCGACCCGATGGGAACTCTTTGGACCTGTTTCGTGGTGTTCATTGGCGGATTCCTGACGGCCGGTGGTGCGAATTCAATCAACATGTGGTACGACGCTGACATTGATCCGTTCATGGACAGGACTGCGACCCGGCCGGTTCCAGCAGGTGATGTCGAGCCGCGCACCGCGCTCTTCTTCGGCTTCTTCCTCGCGGTCATCGGGACCATTTGGTTCATCTCGCTGGCCAACGAAGTAGCGGCATTCTGGGCGGCGTTCAGCGTCGTTTTCTATGTCCTCATCTACACGATGTGGCTGAAGCGAACAACCAGCCAAAACATCGTCATCGGAGGTATTGCCGGTTCAACTCCGCCACTCATCGGATGGGCTTCTGCGAATGAATCACTATCGATGTCGAGCATCTGGGACATCGGCGCTGTGTTCAACCTCGGAGCGGCACTTCCCTGGCTAATGTTCCTCATAATCTTCCTTTGGACTCCGCCCCACTTCTGGGCCCTCGCTCTGTTCCGAGACCGAGAATACAGCGCCGCCAAGGTTCCGATGATGCCCTCCGTGAAGGGGGGTCCTCACACACTGGTCGAAATGCGCGTCTACACGGCACTTCTGATAGGAATCTCGGCGATGTTCATCGACCCGGTGATGTGGGGCTTCGGAGAGCGGGGGGGAGAGTGGTCCACAGCGTGGGCGATCTCCACGACCTACTTCGTAACCGCGTTGGTGCTCGGCATCTGGTACAACCAGTCGGTGCTCAACATCGATCTGCGTGAAAGTCGGGATGAGAAGGGTAGAATCCCGACCGCGTTCAATTCGTTCATGGTCTCGATGCGCTACCTCGCGCTGATGTTCGTGACTCTGGTTCTGATTCTCGCCTCCTACAAACTCGCACTCATCCTCCTACTCGTCCTCGGAGCCCGTGAATCGGTGAGAGCTGTCACTCGCTTCAAGTGACAAATCACTGGGTCGGTGGCGTGTCGTTGAGTCTAAACGCTTGGCGCGTACTTGGCGTGCTGCCGGCGTGACCGGCTGGGAGGGAAGTTAGTGAAGGAGAGCGACCTGATTTACGACTGGAATGTCGTCAACTACGACTTTTCGCGGGATGAATCCAACCATCCACATCCAATTTGGTTTGACGATGAAACGCTGCGTGACGGGCTACAATCACCGAGCGCCCGCAACCCTACCATCGAGGAGAAAATTGAACTGCTCACCTACATGGAGAAACTGGGTATCCAAAAGGTCGATCTCGGACTTCCCGGGGCAGGCCCATTCCACATCGGTCACATCGATGCAATGCTGACTCACATCGTCGAAAACGACTACCAGATTAGGCCGGGCTGTGCGGTCAGGACGGTGGTTTCGGACATCGAACCACTGGTCGACCTGCAGGCGAAGCACGAGATGCAGATTCAGGCGAGTGCGTTTTTGGGAACCAGCCCGATTCGGCAGTATGCCGAGAACTGGACGATGGAGAGGATTCTCTCGACAGCTGAGAAGGCGGTTTCGTTTGCGGTTGACAACGACATTCCGGTGATGTTCGTCACCGAGGACACGACCCGCAGCAAGCCCGAGGAGATCAAGGCGGTCTACACCCGGGCAATCGAGTTGGGGGCTGACAGAATCTGTGTCTGCGACACCTGCGGCCATGTCACTCCGAACGGCGTCAAGCAACTTCTCACATTCATTCAAGATGAGGTGATTCCAGACGCTGGAGTCAAACGGCGGGACATCGAAGTCAATTGGCACGGCCATCAAGACCGAGGGCTCGGGGTGGCGAACAACCTCGCTGCGGCAGAGGTGGGCGCCGATGTGATTCACGGAACTGCTCTAGGGATTGGAGAGCGGGCTGGAAATGCGCCGCTCGACCAAACGCTGGTCAACCTCAGCCTGATGGGAGTCATCAACAACGACCTTACCTTGTTGAATGAATATATGTTGAAGGCGCACGAGTATGTCGAGGTGGCACTTCCGAGAAACTATCCGGTGTTCGGGAAGGATGCCTTTGAGACCGGCACTGGAGTCCACGCATCAGCGGTTGTCAAGGCGATGAAGAAGGGCGACCATTGGCT
>CAUZJP010000172.1:0-3723 GCA_963580235.1 Candidatus Thalassarchaeaceae archaeon | reverse complement strand
GGTCGATGACGATGGTGATGGGATTGCTCAAGAGGACGAGTACCAGACGGTCACCAGACCCGTCTCAATGGCCGGCTTGTCAAAGGAACAACAGATTACCTTCTCTGGGATCGATGTCACGGGGGTGCCTGCAAACGGCCGAGCCAGCCTCTACCTTACAGGCACTGACTGGGCAAGCCATCCCTTCGAGGGAGCTGGCTCAGCCGGAATTGATTCAGATAAGGCGACGATGGTCATCGGAACGGACGCCCCAACCACACTTCTCGAAAATGAATACAATTTGGATACGGTGAACGACTACCTGCTCGTCGGTCAGAGTCATGTCATCACGATAGGAATCGAGGATGAAAACGGAATCCACACCTTGGATGATGTCATCATCTACCTCGCAGGACAGTCATCGGCGCCAGCGGGAGAGATTCACATCGACCCGAGGGAGGGAACTGCCACCGTACCGTTCGGAAGCTTCGTCATCGTGTCAGATGTCTCGATGAGTTCCCTAAGTGAATCCGCCAGCACGATTGAAGTCACCTTTGAACTCGAATGGGCATTCCCTGAGGCGTTTTCCGGTAACTGGTTGAACCCATCCATTCACATCGTGGACGACACTCAGACAGTTGCGAACACCAACAACATCGGCGACCTGAGATGGATGATGGACAACGACCTCACAGTTGTGGTCGACATGCTGCACGACCTCTCTGAACCTCTTTCTGAATCTAACGACAGCAAGTTGTACCTAGGAAAGGGAGACATCTTCGCGCTCACCGGAACGGTGGTCTACGCCGGCTCAGGAGCGCCCCTGCCTGCGATTCCGGAGGGAGTGCAACTCTACGCCGCAATGGTGGCCAACGGGATAATCTCGGATGTCACGGTGGACCTGGTTGAGGCCTACTTCAACACCACGATGACCGTCCCCGTAGGATACCCCTCTACGAACTCCCTCCCCCTCACCATAGATCTCCTACATGTGCCCGGTCAGGGTAGTTCACTGACCCACACGGGTGTCACCCTTGCAATAGACAGTACGCCACCGGTGGCGGAGTTCCCGCTTGGTGTCCTCAGCAGCATCGAGACCGACCGTATGGCAGAGGTGGATGTCAGGGTGAATGTGCTGGAGTCCGGTGGCATGCCCGAGACCCCACTGGTCATTCATTGGGTCTACCTCAGAGGTGGGCTGAATCTGCCCGACTCGGGTGGTACCTCGACTGTTGGCTATGAATCCAACATTGGTGAGATTTGGATCTACTCGGCACTGATTGATATGACACCAGCCAACGGTTTCGAGTTGAGGGAGGGTGACCAAGTCGCCATCTGGTTGGAGGGAGCTGACCTCGCCGGCAACGAGTTGTTCGGCGAAGGTACCGCTGATATTCCACGCTCACCACGCATCATTATTCGAGTCTTCATGCCAGAGATGTCGAAGGTTGAAATCGACTCGGTGAATCCAAATGTCGCAGATGAGGTCTACATACAGGTTACAATTCGAAATAATGGGACGACGATGGGGAGCGTCAATGTCACCCTTGTCGAGGAGTTGGATGATGGCACGCTTCAGCACTACGACAGTCATGTCATCGAGGACTTGGCCCCTTCAAACAAGCGAGTGGTTGGCTTTGCCTGGGAGGCGTGGGACAGCGGCAAGCCGGACCTCTACATCATGTGGGACGATGACCCCAACCGGCTCACCATCATCAATCCACAAATCGATGTGAAGGGAGAAGAGAGTGAGGGCGGGCTGTTCTCGTCGAGCTCGGGCGGGATAATCATCGGCATCCTCGCCATCCTAGCACTCGGTGTATCGGTCGCAGTCGCCGCCCTATTCATGCGCCAGAAGGACGAGTGGGATGATGAAGAGGAGTGGGAGGAGGTCGAGGCGATAGCTACGCAGATGCTAGACTCAACCCCGAGTTCCGTTGCCGCACCGGCAACTGGTCAGGAAAGTCCCTTCTCACCTCACGGGCAAGAAGTCCCAGCCGACGCACCGCTTCCCGAACAGGCACCTCCGCCGGGTTCCGAACAGGAGTGGCTCATCAAAGCGAGGGAGCAACTGCCGGATTGGCCGGATGATACTCTTCTTGGGTACAAATCGAACGGTTGGACCGTTGAACAACTCGTGGAGTGGAAGGAAAACAACCCTGAGTAGGTGGGCATTCGCCCCAAAGTCGAGTTAGGGGCCGCCCCCTAGGATCACGCTGCCTCTCCAAAGGTACTCGAAAACAAGTCAGGGCGAGGCTTGGAAAACCGATTATTCGCGCGTTTTCGCGCGCAGATGAAGATTTTCAGTTTTTTCGAAAACTCGTTTTGAATATTTTGGCGTGTGTGGCCGCGCGCTAACGGTTTCGCCCGCGCATAATTTGAAACACTGCCTAAATACGCGCGCTGGGTTTCTGTGATTCTCAAACATTATATGCTTGCGCGAATGGATGGCTCGCCGAGGAAGCAATTCCTCGGATGGGATGCGCATGACAGAGGAAACTGGAGAAAAGCGAAGAGATGAACTGAATGGAGAGATGGTGCAATTGCAGGATGATGTAGAGGAGCTTCGCAATCTAGTGAACACCCTTCTAACCATCATCATGGAAGAAGCGGATGGTGTGCAGAGTGGAGCTGCACCGACAATCCCAAATCAGCCCAAAAAGGGCTATTGCATGTGATTAGGGGAAATGTGAACAAGAGTGGTAACAGTTGGTGAAGCGTGGTCTCAAGCGTCTTCTACTACCGGTCTGGACCAACTCGATTCAGGCTCCGGAATAGAGTTTGGATTTCTCCTAATCTGCCTTGAAGTCGCCTGGTGGTTAGCCGTCGCATATTTCACCAAGCGGGCAGTCAATACTCTACTGGCTCAAGAACCTGAATGCGCCACATGAACAATGTCGCAACGGTTCGCCAGTTCCCCATTACCGGCGATTTCGTTTAGTCGGATGACGGTGCTTCTTCTGGCTCATCCCTTGATCACGGCGAGTGGGCGCATTCGAGCGACGGGGCGAGCGAGCCCTGCTGCAGAGGTCAGACGAATCACTTCGTCCACATCCTTGTACGCTTCAGGCGCCTCTTCCGCCAGCACATTTGGGGTGCGGGCGTGAACATGGATTCCCCGCGCCTTGAGAGTCTGCTGAAGTTCCTCGCTGCTGATTAGTTTGCGAGCCGCACTACGGGAGAGTTGGCGACCAGCACCATGGCAGGAGGAGGTGAACGCTCTGTTGGAGCCTTTCTTGGGCCCAGCGAGTACCCATGAGGCAGTTCCCATGTCACCCGGTATCAGAACAGGTTGGCCAACTCCAGAGAACCGGGATGCGAGTTCGGGATGATCTCCGCCAAGCGCACGTGTGGCCCCCTTTCTGTGCACACAGCAGTTGCAACTCGAGCCGTGAATGACATGCTGCTCGACCTTTGCGATGTTGTGACAGACATCGTAGATGACTCTGACTTCAGCGTCTCTTGTCCCGATGATGGCCTCCAAGTTCTGGCGCAGGCGCTGGGTCAGTGCGCTACGATTTGCGAATGCGAAATTGCCCGCCGCCTGCATCGCCTCAAAGTAGGCTTGTCCCTGTGTCGAGTAGAATGGGGCTGCGGCGAGTTGCCGGTCTGGAAGGGTGATGTCCCACTCGTCGCTTCGCCATGAATCGCCATGGCTGCGGTAGCGAGATTCGAGAGCCGCTACATGGTCCGAGCAGACTTGATGGCCGAGACCTCTCGAACCGGTGTGAATCATTGCGCAGA
>CAUZJP010000171.1:0-3748 GCA_963580235.1 Candidatus Thalassarchaeaceae archaeon | reverse complement strand
CACGGAGATAGTAGACTCGTACCAGGACAATCCTGTGAGGATCGGGATCGGTCCCGAGGAATTGAGCATGGATAGCATGCAGCACCTGTTCTGGAAGGTCAACTTCCGAGGAAAGGCAGACCTGTCCGCATACATTACCGAGAAGTGTGGGCGGAGCATCATATTCTGTAGGACTAGAGCCGGAGTGAACAGGCTCGGCGATGAGATGAGCGAAATAGGTTCGTCATTCACCACTCTGCACGGTGGGATGAACCAGAAGCAGAGGGACAAGTCGATGCGGAAGTTCAGCGCCGGTCGCGCGCGAGTACTGATAGCTACTGATGTCGCATCCCGTGGTATTGACGTGAATGACGTCAGCTGCATTATCCATTTCGATCCTCCCGAGAATGGTAAGGCGTACAAGCACCGCAGTGGGAGGACCGCCCGGGCCGGTTCGAGCGGCACTGTCATCTCACTCGTGCAGGGGTCACAGAACAGGAAGTACCGTAGGATCCAGGATGAGGTGGGAATAAAGTGCAAATTCACCCAGCCTGATGTCGATATGTTGGAGGAGAGGGATTTCGTGCTCGCCCCACCCGGCGAACCCGAGCGACGAGAAAAGTCCAGAGGCTTTCGTAACAACAGAAAGAGGGCGAGGAGATCTAGGAAGAGCACCCATTACAAGTCCTCGAATCACGGCTCCGGGCATTCAAAGGGCCGCCGGAAGGGGAAGCGGAACGGCCGGTCCCGCCGCAAACTGAAGAAAGCGGACTCCAGAGCCTAGTCGAGATTCAAGATCTTGTCCACACTGAGTATGTTGAGGGGCATTCGTTTTCATCATCGGAGTCTAGACTCTCTATAACCTCTTCAGACCATTCGCTCCTATCCCACCCGGGGAATTTGACATCCCCGCTATCATTGGTGTGAACGGTGGTCACGTGAATCTCACCGACCCTATCGAGGAACATCTCGTAGACCTGCGCTCCTCCGATGACCCAACACTCCTCACTTCCCTCGGCGAAGGCCAACTCGATTGCTCGTCCCACATATAGTGCGGTCTCAGCACCCTCTGCCAGCCATCCGGTGTCTCGCGACATTACGATGTTGACACGTTCGGGCAACGGTCTGAACGAGTCTGGTAACGAGTCCCAAGTTTTCCTTCCCATGATTACCGAGTTGGACCCAGCCCCCTCTGTAAGGCGCTTGAATCGGGCCATGTCGCTCGCTAGCCTCCAAGGGAGACGATCCTCCCTACCGATGAATCCGCCCTCATCCATCGCGACAATCATTGCCATCTTCATTGGTTCACCTCAGACAGAGATCGGGGCCGAGATGTGCGGATGGTGGTTGTAGTCCGTAATCTCAATACTCTCGTTGGAGAAGTCATCAATTATTCTAACAGAGGGGTCAAGCCTCAATGTTGGCAACTCAAGAGGCACACGATCAATCTGCTCGCGGGCCTGATCGAGGTGGTTGAGATAGAGGTGACAATCCCCTCCTGTCCAAATGAATTCGCCAGGCTCGAGGTCGCACACCTGAGCCATCATGCAGGTTAGCAGGCTGTACGAGGAGATGTTGAATGGCACACCGAGAAATGCATCAGCGCTTCTTTGGTAGAGTTGGCACGAGAGTTTCCCGTCATTGACGTAGAATTGGAAGAAGGCATGGCAAGGCATCAGAGCCATCTCATCGAGCTCGCCAACGTTCCATGCCGAGACGATGATACGCCGACTGTCAGGGGTATTTCGAATCAGGTCGATGGCGTTCTCAATTTGGTCGATTATTCTGCCGTCGTCAGCCTCCCATTTCCGCCACTGCTTACCGTATACAGGCCCAAGGTCTCCATCCTCGTCGGCCCATTCGTTCCAGATTCGAACCTTGTTGTCCTGCAAGTAGCCGACGTTGGTGTCCCCAGAGATGAACCACAGCAACTCGTGGATAATACTCGGCCAGTGTACTCGCTTAGTGGTCACTGCCGGGAAGCCCTCGGAGAGGTCGAAACGCATCTGGTGACCAAACACCGAGATAGTCCCCGTCCCCGTACGGTCTCCCTTCTCCTCGCCCTCCGCGAGAATCCGACGCAAGAAATCCAGATACTGCTGCATATGCCTACTGACCTGTACGTCGGAAGTCCATCAAGGATGCGGCTTGTTCCGTCGACCAACATCTGAGTCAGAGACGGTGTGATCTAACTTACCATGATCACACAAGAGTTGATGGCTGACTTCTATTGCCCCCTGATATGCGAAACAGGAGTATGGCTGGCTTGTTCATGGTGGCCCTGCTGGCCACTGCCACAACAGCCCCACCTGTCTCTGCCGAGTGGGAGGACGACAATTGGCTGAGTAACATAATTGGCCCAGAGAGATTGGCTCACGGAGACGAGTTCGGATGCCACGGCTACGAAGGAGTCGTCACTGCCGAGGAAATTTGGGTCATCGAGGCCTGTAAGGGCTACATCGCCGAATTTACCAACGCCTCACGCTGGGACCCGTATCCAATATCGTTCGGAGTTCCCGGGCAGCATCTCGACGAGGTCACTGCTACCGCTCTGGTCGAAGCCGGTTTCGAAATCGTAGGCGATCTGCTGACGGAGGCGCCCGAGGGCCTCACTACTATGACGAGGAATGGGGGCAGCTTGGAGCAGGGAGTGGCAGACCGAGAACTGCTTGAATCAGTTGAGGAGGATGCCCTAGTTAGCATCTATTGGGAAGCGAGGAAGGATGACCTCAAGTTGAGGGAGGATGAAGGGGTGATGTCATGGCTTGAGCAGCAGGATGTCTGGTTCACTACCTGGGGCGAGTGGCACCACCACCGAATGTCGGGCAACGAGGTCGTCGTAACCGTCGAGGGAAGTACCATCACAGCTACACTCCCAAATCAATCATCGTGGGCCGTTCCCGGCACAGTAAGGCTGCAGTTTGACACGAGAGTGGTTCGAGTCACTGATTTCTCAGGCATGGACTTGATGGTTATTGAAGCGAATCAGCGTAACCTCCTAACCGGCTGGAGTGAGACAGCAGATGGATTGCTGCTGACGATAGAGCCGGGCATGACTGCTTCTATAGAACTCGATGGTGAGCCCAATTCCGCCCTGTCTACGCCGCAGGTTACGTTCAACGGACTGCACCATGCCGTGACCGTGGTCGGCCACCATACCACCAATCTGTTCCAGTGGTCCTCGGACTTCCAGAAGTCCGACCTCGTGTTCACGTGGCTCATAGAGAGGCCAGCAGATATTGAGATGAATTGGGCTCTCCCTGTGATTGCAGCAGCAGTGCTGATTGCAGTGCCAGTGAGCATCAACTACCTTGTCAAGAGAGATCAGAGAGAGCTCTTTGAATAGTCACAATTCTATATCAGGTCCCTCGATTCTAACTCTCTCCGAGCGCATGGTTTGGATAATCCGAGCAACGACTCCGGGAGCCAATGCCTCGGGCGCATGCACGCCCGGAGGGAGCATCTCGGGGTCGGCCAGCCATTCCTCGACGCAGCACGCGGTCACCATCCCGGTACTGCGCGCCATTGACGAACCATCATCACCTCCGTAGTCAGCTACCCTCCACACCATCTCGGTACCATCGTGGCCCTCTGCCTTGACTTCCATCCAAGTGAATTCAGGCATCTTGTGGTCATACCACCATTCGCGCAGCAACTCATTCTCATCTAGGGTGCCCGCATCCCTCTCATCGATGAATCGCTGGATATGGCCCGGCCATCGGACGGTGTACTCCGACATCTCGACGGCAGGTATCGAGCTGAGCACGCT
>CAUZJP010000170.1:0-3757 GCA_963580235.1 Candidatus Thalassarchaeaceae archaeon | reverse complement strand
TCGGAGATGAACTCGTTTGCAGCCTCGATGACCTCTTCGGGGAAGGTAGCACTGAAGAGAAGGGTCTGACTCCTGTTCTCCATCTTCTCGAGGACCCAAAGGATGTCAGGGA
Source organism: Candidatus Thalassarchaeaceae archaeon (assembly GCA_963580235.1). GTDB lineage: Archaea > Thermoplasmatota > Poseidoniia > Poseidoniales > Thalassarchaeaceae > MGIIb-Q1. The sequence goes on along the minus strand of CAUZJP010000170.1, from coordinate 3,645 downwards.
AGAATCCCATGTCGAGCATTCTGTCCGCCTCATCGAGGCAGAAGGTGGTGATGTCTGCGAGGTTGATGTGTTCCCGCTTGCTCATGTCGATGACGCGGCCGGGAGTCCCTACGATGATGTCAATGCCAGCATCTAGTTTCTTCGCCTGCTTCTCAATGTCAGTTCCACCGTAGACAGTCAGGATTCCAAGTCCCTTGTCGCCTTGCAGCCAGTTAATCTCCTCGCCGACCTGTTGCGCCAACTCACGAGTTGGCGTAAGCACAATCGCTTGAGTCACACCGGTCGGCTCACAGTTCTCGATGATTGGAATTCCGAAGGCGGCAGTCTTTCCAGAACCGGTGCGCGCCTGACCGACAACATCGAGTCCTCGGCGGGCGAGGGGAATCGCTTCGTTCTGAATCTGGGTGACGAACTCCCACCCTTTGGAAGCCACGGCGGCTTGGATGTTTTCGTCAAGGTCCCAATCAGTGAACCGGGTTGTTGAGATGGTTGTGCTCATCCTGAATCACCTGCCCATTCAGTAGGCCTCAGCTTCGCGGATCTCTTCCTGAAGTTCACCCATCCAGTACTTGCGGCAGTATTCCTTTGAAAAGTATCTACTTTCGTCCATGTGGCCACTGCTACCTTCCTTGCGCTGGTCTCGGCGGCGGCTGACCGATTTGACGTCGGGAACCTTCTGACGAACATGCTCGCGGATGTATTGGCGGAACTTTGAGGCCTTGACAGGGTTCTCACCCTTGGCACTCCTTCCATACCACAGACGCTCGAATTGTTCGGCCTTCCAGTCGCCCTGTTCTCCACTCAAAGTATCACTCAGCGAGCGGCCCACCTGCCGTCCCTCTTTAACGGTGCCGGATGACCCCTACGGGGTCAGTACTCCTAATCATCCGAGGGCTTGGCATCAACATCGTCGGGTTCGGCGTCAAACTCCTCATCGTAGTCATCTCGTGCAGGGTCGAACTCAACATCATCAATCACCTCATTCCGCACTTCTTCGTTGCCACCCATCGCCGGCCCAGCTTCGCCAGCATCGCTGTCAGGTGCAGGGAGCATTTGGTTAGCGGACTGTGGTTGGGAGGCAAACATTGGTTGGCCGGATTCATCGAGGTCAAATGCTGAGGCTGGCAGGACGGTGCCATCCTCGAGAGTGACTGGTAGGGCAGGTGCGAGGTACCTATTCTTATCCTGCTCGCCACCGTCAAGTTCGGGATCGAATGCCATATCATTGAGCAGTTCTATGAGTTGGGAATCGGTTTCTTGGCGGAGCAACTCGTTCGCTTGAATTCTCATCTCCGATTCGATGAACAACTTGGGAATCATCTTGATGCAGGCGCGGCGAATCTCAACGTCGCTGTGGTGAGCACCATCGATGCAGAGTTTGTTCATTCTGTAGCCCGACATATCCATTGAATTCATGGCCCTTAGTGCCGGCCGACGGACTTTGTCACTCTCGTCGAATAGTGCCACTTCAAGAAGCACCCTTGCGATGCTCGGTGCTTTGTTCGCCAGTGTAGTGAGGGTCCGGGCCGCATGTGCGCGAACCTCATCGTTCTCATCCTGCAGACTCCATCCGATCAGGTCCCAGACTGCTGCAGACTTGCTGCGGGAAAGAGGAGGTAACATGGCAGCTGCCTTCGCACGCAGGCTTGGGTCATCCAGTCGCAACAACTCGTCCAAGTGAATTACGACGACTTCGGGCCATACTTTGCACATCTCCTTCAGTGCGGCGAACGCGGCGGCGTTTCGACTGTTGACATCAGACCTCAATTCACCGTAGAGAATATGTTCGGTTGCTGAAGGAAACACCGGCGCGACTATCTTCAGACAATCTGAGGCGGCCACCCTCACCTCCGTATCGATGTCATCAACCAACTCCGCAAGGTGTTCAAACAGATCTTCGGGGTTTGTGAGGGCAAGGTAGGGCAATGCAAACAATCCAGCCGACCTCAACTCCGGTTTCAATTCAGAAAGCGCCGAAATCAAGGCTTCATGGGTTTCGACTGGATTTCTCTTTGAGATTCTAGGCAGCGCCTTGATGCCATCAACTTGACTGACAAGATGAGGACGGCCAATCCAAGAGACTTCGAGGGCGGATTTGGCGCCGATGGACAACGGAAGGATGTCGTAATGCTTGATTGCGTCCCACGGACCGGCACTCGGACGGTACGCCTCATCAACTTGAATTCGAGTCCTCGTCGCTCCAGCACGTAGCGGAAAACCTGTACGTGGGTCACGCGCGATATACTCCTTCATACACAATCCCTCCACTTCGACCCTACTTTAGCCATTCAGCCCCGTGCTACCGAGGGTCATGCAAGAGGGCATCACGGATGACCCTTCCGTTAATGCGCTCAAACATTTGATTGGGGGGGGGTGTGGAGCACCTTTGCGGCCCAATATGGAGCAAATTAGTTGCATTTTAGCGCCTTGTACCTCGCTCATCGCTCAATCGACCACGCCGCACACTCTCGATGCAGTTCTCCGGATTCTCGGCCTCCTTCACGAGAGTTGATGCACCATCACTCTCGCCCTCCTAAATGGGGGAGTGAATCATGCAGACCTGGGCCCGCTTTGTTTGGAATGGTGATTCCCTGTTGCCGGGGCCATTCGCACTGGATGATGTGAGACTCTCCACAAGGCCACTGCACATTGAGTTCCGGAGAAATGGAAAAGGTGGGCTTCCGCTTGACGCGTTGCGAATTCTAATACCAAGTTGGGACAAGGTACAGTTCGACCCGGACGGTTTCTCTCATCGGGAGGTGATGGACCTCCTGCTGCTCGGGGCGGAGAGGGTCTGCATCGACATATGGGCTTCTGATAAGGAAATTGAGTTGGGGCACGCCATCACCGAGCGGGTGTTGCTGCGAGAGAGACTGCCGACTGAGCTCAATGCGCTCTATCTGACCGATGAGTTGTTTCCTCGCTTGAAAGAACTGAGTCACCTCGGCCCGGGAGGAGTCCTCCTCGTCGGCCGAAAAAAAGGAGATGTCGGGTTTGTGCATGACAGATTACCGAGTGACATCCTTGCCTCGTTCGATTGGTGGTTGGCCCCTGATGAGGGTAACGAGGTGTCATTGAAAAATCGCGGCTCGGTCGCAGGTTGGATACTCGATGGTAGCCGTCTAGTAGGGGGGAGCAAATGAGTCAGGAAGATGAGGCGATTGCCGACATCGAACGACTGCTCGCCCTAACTTGGCGACCGTGGGGAGTCATACCACTCGATGCAAACACCATCACCCGGACTTGGAGCCTCGATCTAGGCTGGCTGGAACCGGTTGAGGCAGAAACACTGCTGGCCAAGTTGATCGCCACCGGATGGTTGTCAGCCGAGTCAGAAGGGCTTCGCCCAACTTACGAACTTGGAGATGTTCCTGTTCAACTCGGCTGGTTCCCGAGAAAGAGACTCCTCGCAGAACCCCCCCCCTGCCCATCACGAGAGGCGGGGAATGAACTGCCCGATTCTGAAAAATCCAAAAAGCGGCCTGCTGCTGAAATTGAGAGTGTGGCTACCGAGCCGGCGTCCAAGCCGGAGCAGCAGCCCGGTATTGACTCCGATTCAGCAGACAGACCTATAGAGCGAATGCCTCCGACTGAATCCATTGACATCCCCGCGCTCCTTCAGGCGATTTCAGACGCCACCAAATT
>CAUZJP010000169.1:0-3758 GCA_963580235.1 Candidatus Thalassarchaeaceae archaeon | reverse complement strand
GCCTCCATTCTAACCGCTGCGGATATCGCGGAGGAGGCTGCGGCACTGGGAGTGACCGACGAGTCAACCGGGTGGCACGCCACCCACGCACAACTCAATTCCTCGGTGGCGGCAAACATCCTCTACGAAGTGACCGAGCCGAGCGGAGAGAACATCTCTCTCACCAGCAAATGGGGTCCGATGCTATTCATCAAGTTGGGCGCTCCAGACTGTGTTCCCAACATCTTCGAGGGCAGTGCAGTCTTGGGCGAGAACACCACCGCGCGGGCGCAGATGTACGGCTACCTAGAGACCGGTTCCGAACTCGGCCTGTTGCAGACCTGCATGCAGGATGGCACGATATTCCTCGACCTGTTGGAGAAGTGGTACCTGAACGGAGGTTTTGCTCCGGAGGGAGTCCAACTATCCCCAGCCGAGTATGACACTAACAACACACTGGTGACCCCAGCCATGATCACTGATGGAGTGGCTTGGGATGACCCCTCCAAGGCAGACTCATGGGGTGACCGAATAGAGACCATGTCCGGTGCGGCGCTGGACAAGGAGACTGCTGCCGAACTGCTGTTCGCAGGCCACCTGAGCGACGAGCCGGCCGGCCTGCTAGCGACCAACTCCGAGGGAACTTCGTTCGGACTCACCACATTCTTCGAAATGGATGCAGTGGCTGCCATGAACGCCTTCAACCTGACAACCGTACAGTATGCCGAGGTCGCAGCCTGGGCCAACGGCTGGTTGCAGGACACCACCACGATGCCGTTGGTTCTAGTGGGTGGGTCTGGGACCATCGACGCCACCACCTTCGCTCTCACGGCCCTCGGAGGAGAGGAGCCGGTCAATGGCGGGTATCTCGAGAAGAGCCTGAACATCGGCGGGGTCTGGGGCTCGGGAGCGATGGTCGCATTCGGTGCGAATGGCGATGTCTCACTGACGCCGGAGCAGGTTGACGACATTCTGTTCGGGGCGATGGGGCTCACCGGTGATGCGTGCGTCATGTTCCTCTACGGGGAGATGACCGGTCACACCATACCGCTCGATTCGACGATGTCTCCAAGTTCGATGGGAGCCGAGATTCCGTGGAACGACACGACAGTCGCCACGATGTACGGAATCGATGAGAACTCCGCTGCAGCGTTGCGCTACTTCGTCAGGTCCGTCATGTTCGGTGACTTCGTCCCCACCCTGCTCGAATCAAGGTTCGGCGAGGAGGCTACAGGATATTCTGGCGCCACCAAGTATGTCACACACACGCTCGACGAGTGGTTGTTCGGTTGGCGAGACCCGTTGATGGCACTACTCGCTGGAGACATGTCTGACCCGACATTGGGTTGGCAGTCGCTTGAGACCAATGCGACCTACTTCGGCTCGGGAGGAGTCTCCACAGGGGAGGGTACGACCTACAAGATCTGCACAGGGGAGTCGGACACCTGTGACAAGGGAGAGATTCTGCAGCAGGACGGCTCGAGCAAGCTTGACTGGAGGACGGACTCGACCTCCGTTGCCACCTTCGGACGCGTCAGCGCAGTCTCACTTGCAGGTACCACTGGCGGTTTCATCACCGGTGATGGAGACCTGCTCAACATGGGAGATTACACCGTGGTCTCGCTCAGCAGGGCGGGTGACGGGCGACACTACGATGTTCCAATTGACACTTGGACAGCCAGCGCCGACCCTTCGCAGAACAGCATTCAGGCGAAATTGGTTCCCGCTGACAGTGTGTTGGACTTCTTCCCGGGTGCCGTGCCGGTCTACTTCGGTGGCGAAGTCACTCTGAAGGTCGAGCCGACCTCGCGTCTGATAGTGTCGGGAGAGTCAACTAGCCGTTTCTATGTCGACATGAGGTCGATGAGTGAGCAAGCCACAAACCCCCCGACTTCCGCCGACCTGCAGCCGGTCTTCGAGATCCAGAGCAGCGGCGGTGCCAGTGAGGAGCAATCGAAGGAGATGCACTCGGCCATCGTCCAGAATCAGGATTCTGGCGACTACTGGAAGAACTTCGATGTCTGGGTGGACTATGTTGCAGTGATTCTGTACATGGCTGGGGCAGTAGGAATCTTTGGTGGTGTGGGGCTGATTGGATTTGACAAGATTCGCAGCAGTGGAGACCACGCAAAACCCGACCTCGATCTTGAGCCTGACATCACCTTCAGCGCTGACGGCTTGCTCAATCCAAAGGATTGAACGAATTCTAGAGAGTCGAATTTCCACCGAGCATCAGCGGTGGAAGCGGCTCCAGCGGCCCGCGCATCGCTGGGCCCTCGGCCATCGTCGCGAGTATTCCGATGTCAGCTAGATTGTTCGACAGCCCGAACCAGACCCGCCCCTCGTGGTCGACGATGACATCGATGAAGTCACCGAATCCCCCGCACCTGTTGTAGCCACAACCTTCGCTGGTGTCTAGTGGGTCATCCATCTGGTTGACCTGAACGGTGGTGATTAGCGGCTGCTCCCCGAAGGCGTCAGTAATCACTGACAAGTAGCCGTTCCAGATGTTGTCGCCAGTGGTTCCGACATAGCCCAGAGCGACTCGCCCATCGGCACCAGCAGCAATAGTTGGGAAACCACCGCCCTCAAGTCCGTTAGGAGGAGCGACCATGATCGCCTCACTCCAAGTGTCACCCTCGTCCTGTGAGTTGGCGTAGTAGGGCATGTTGTCGAGCCCCATCCAGAAGGCGTGCACATTGTCACCGTCGTCAGCAGCCACCGTTGCCTCCTCGAAGTTCCATGTTTCAGCGGTCCCGCTCACTTCTGTGGGTAGTGGGTGTTCAGTCCAAGTAATGCCGCCGTTTGTGCTTCTATAGATGGAATATCCGGTTCCGTCACAGCCGGGATTGCCGCGGTAGAAGTTGCCGTTCTCCGAGCCCACGATATGTCCGGTCAACCCGCCGCAGTTGCAGTCTGTGGGAGCGCCGGGAAGCTCAGGACCCCAAGTCAAGCCACCATCCTCGCTGGCAGAGCACATCGGGAATGGGTATCCGGCGTTGATGCAGAAGACCCAGGTGGTGGCGTGTAGGGTAGCAGAATAGGGCGAGGAGGCGATGGTCTGGTGATCCTGCACTGCCCAACCCGTGGCCACCGATTTGAGAAGCGACCAACTCGCACCATCGTTGTCAGACCATTCGACGGTCATCCCTAGCAGCGCATGCATGTCGAACTTCATGATTCGGCCGGTCCACGGGTCGACGTAGATGTACGGGTCGTTGCTGTTTGGGACCGGCGGGACGGCGTCGTAGATGTTGGCACACGAGTACTCAACCGCGGTCACCATGTCGTTGAGCCCCTCACACTTCACCACCGCAGTAGAACCCGAGGGCCCGTTGCCCCAACTGGACATGAAGACATTACCATCAGCGGTAGAACCGATGGTCGGCTCGAAGGTCGACATTCCGATGCCGTAGTAGGTGCCGATGGAGTAGAACGGCGTGTTGTTTCCCGTGAGGATTGAGGAACCGTTCACCATGTGGCTTGAGTTGAGCGCGTTTGTCGCATTGGCGTAGTGATACCATGTCGTGACAGGAACCTCCTGCTCAAAGTCGAACGGGCTGTCCCCCACCTTGGCCGGTCCATCGTCACCGCCGAAGCAACCGGACAGGCTGCTCGCCAACATCAGCAGGGTCAGCAGCACTGCCCACGACCTGCGCATGAACCCGGCGGGAGCGGACGGACTCAATACGGTTCCCGCGCGTCAGGTTATACTTCGAAGTCCCTTGTCGGGGTGATGCGTCGTTGCCTGTGCCTCTATCTGGCCGCACTTCTGCTGC
>CAUZJP010000168.1:0-3771 GCA_963580235.1 Candidatus Thalassarchaeaceae archaeon | reverse complement strand
CCACCGGTGTGGAGGATGAAAACGATTGGTAGAGATTCGTCCTCGGCCACAACGACCTCGTCTTCGGACACAGAGCCGGACTCGGCGACGGATATCACCTCGACAGATTCGACCGCCGAAAGTAGGTGGCTGACATTGTAGCCGTTGACCAACTTGACAGTGATATGGGCATCTGCGCTCGGAGCTAGGAGAATGCCTTCGAGATCGACCTCACCGTTCCATGTGCTAGCCCTCAGGCGCACCTTTGAGCCGACTTCGGGAACCTCGGAGGCCTCAACCATCGACGCTCCGTGTGGCCCCTCGGTCATTCAAGCCTACGCTCGCCCAGTAACCCTTCTCGTCACTCTTCGACCTTGCCATTCTGTTCAAGGACATACAGTGCACATGCTCGCGTTCACCGTCCTACAATCGAGTGCCGGGAGCGGGGCTCGAACCCGCGACCTTCGGATGTCTCAGACATTTCAAAGGGGCTGTTGCGCTCATCGTCTTGCCAGTAAGGCTGCCCTATGAGTCCGACGCGCCACCAACTACGCCACCCCGGCGATGAACCGGCGACCCGCCTTCGCTCTTTGAACGATTCGGGGTTAGATTCGGTGGACGGCATCACACTTCGACTGACTACCAATACCCGAACGCATGATAGGCGGGGCGCGCTCGCAACGGCTGAAGAACATGGTCGATATCTCCACTGCCATGCAGGCGGCTCGGGCTGAAGCCGGCAAGAAGAAGTCTAGTGACGGTAGTAAGAAAAAGCGTCCGGGAGGGGTGCTTGGGGTGGAGCCGTTTGACCCGGCAGACCATGTGGAGAAAGAGGTTGGCGATGCTCTTTCGATGTGGTTGGTAATTGTCGCCGGCAGCATGGTTGCACTCCTCATGCGCTATGTCATGATGCCCGGAATGACCGGGCCGAAGGATGTCCTCTGGTTCCTTCCGCTCGCTTTGGTCGTCGTCATCTCGCCGTTGCATAAGGTGGTGATTCCCGAACCGTGGAAGTCTCGCTACACCTTCGGAAATTGGTTCCGTGCCTCTATGCTCTATGTCTTCACCTGGCTCGCCCTCTCATTCCTCCTCGTCAATCCCCCTCTCGGTGATGTGGCAGCCCCAGATGTGGCTGGCTCCTACACAGTTATCATTCTCGACGGCGAGGATGTACTCATCGATTCTGACAATCTCAGCAGTTCCAGGGGAGCCTTCACACTCGACCTCAACGGCAGCGATGGTGAGGCGTACATGGTGTTCGCCATCAACGACAATACCGACCCCGGTGCGGCGAATTTGAGTATGACCCTCCTATCGAGTGAGTTTGGCTCGTCTCCTGTGGAGGTGGTTTCTACGACGGTCTCAACGCTTGGCTGCGATTCCGTCTGGGACGGGCTTAGGAAGTCGCAACAAAATTCCATTGTCAAACATGAATTCGACTCCTGCGTATCGATTGGACTGGGCGACATCTCAGCCGGGGAGTATGTCGTGACAATCGAGTTGACCGAGCAGGGTGACCCGTGGGCGAACAGTCGAACTCTGACTTATTCGTTGACCGTTGTCAATTAGATGGCGCTGCGCCATTTCAAGATGGGCGCCCATTCAGTCTAACATTACACCCACGCTGGCTGAAATAGGTCCGGATGTTCTCTTCGAATGGCAGCGAGAATAGGTCGGATCTTACTTCGCAATTGTTCGATTTTGGTGTTCTCCTTCACCCGTTCAGTGCGCCATCTTCTGACGATTCCTGCAGCTGGCGTGCAAGCCAGAAGGTCGCCGAGCATCAGTGGGTCTGTGTGCATTTCCATGATGCTATTCGGGGCGGACAACACCACTACGGTTCGCTCCGCCCGCCCAACTGAAACTGAAAGTGAACAATGGTAATGTCGAATAATGTTCAGTCAGCGAGGTTTCTGCAGATTGAACTACACATCGCATCGAGTTGCAGCGCTTCTCCGCCACCCTCGACCAGCCTGAAATCGACCTCGGCCAGCATCTCGGTGAGGCTCAACTTATGCTTCTCCTCAAGAAATTCGGCATCATACATGGCGCGGTGCAGTTGATTCACGAAATCGGTGCCCGCGAGTCCGTATATGTCCAACAATTCCTGTAGCCGTCGGCGAGCCGGATGAAAGCCATCTCTTTTGCAGGAGAGAAGGAAGGCGTGCAACTCCTCGGGAGGGGCGGTTGCTGTGGTTTCGTAGATGAGCGCGCGGGTGATGTGTGGGTCTAGTGAGGCGGCAACTTGGAGTGCGGTAATCGCCTTCCTCATGTCGCCAAGACTGACATGCACTATGGCCTCAGCGGCGTCTTTCTCCAAGGTGACTTTTTCCTCTTCTGCGATAGCCATGATTTGGCTATGAATCTGGTCGTCAGCCAACGGTCGGAATCGGAAGACTGCGCAGCGGGACTGGATGGGTTCGATCACCTTGCTCGAATAGTTGCAGGAGAGGATGAATCGACAGGTTTGGGAGTACTGTTCCATGATGCGCCGCAACGCCCCCTGAGCGTCAGATGTCAAGGCGTCAGCCTCATCGAGAAAAATCACCTTGAAAGTGGCTCCGCCGAGTGGGCTGGCGCGTGCAAATTGCTTCACTTTGTTGCGGATGCTATCCAGGCCTCTTTCATCGCTTGCATTCATCTCCAAGGTGTTGTCTCTGAAGGTTTCCCCGAAGATGTCTCTCGTGAGGGCGAGAGCGGCGGTTGTCTTCCCTGTCCCGGGTGGTCCCGCGAAGAGCAGGTGTGGGAAGGTGCCCTGTTCGGCATAGGTTCGCAGTCTATCGATTACTGCCGCTTGACCACGAATCTCAACGACCGATCTTGGTCGATGTTTCTCAACCCACATCGCGCTCATCTATTGCAACCGAAGGGGTTCACTCGGACGGCCGCCAATAACCATTTTGTCGCTGACGCCCTCTCAATTTAGGGGTGATTTTTGCGGGACACTACGAAGTAGGGTCCCGGGGTCGAAAGCGGTTAAGGCTGTCACGCCCTCCCCGGAGGGTGATTGACATGGGGGACGGTCAAGTGAACAGAAAGGTCACTATCGCCTTGGTCATGGTGTTGACGATGATATTGATGCCATGGTCAGCGGTTTTAGGGGGCCCAGAATTGGAGTTTGAGAGGGGGCCTAATTGGACCACGAACACGAGCACTGCAACGGAGGATACGATGTTGAATGAGAGCGCTCAAAACTCCACATATGGCAGCGCCGCCAACCTGAATCTCAGTATCATCAACGATGTCGAGACAAACATGCTGTTCACATTCCCCATCTTGAGCAACGTGACTGGCGGCTTCGTGCCTGTCGCAGGATCGATTCAGAGTGCCTCACTGACGCTATACACCACTTCTGCCTTGACTCAAGGCGGTAATCATGTCTATGCTGCCATGTTGAATGGCGGGTACGACGAGGTTAATGCGACATGGTTCAATCGAACCCACAACACAACCTGGCAGGGCCCGGGTGCGTCAGGCGACACCGATCATGACCCATGGGAGCCACGCTCATCGATTTCATCATCCTCGAGTTCGGTGACCATCAATGTCACTGCGCTTGCTCAGCAAACTCTTTCGTCACACAGTGCGTACATGGATGTCATCGTTTCCTTGACTGGGATGGGCATGTTCATTTTTGCCAGCAGCGAGCATCCAACAACATCCAAGAGACCATCGTTGTCGATTACCTACGATACTCCGCCACCCTCAACTGGGGCTGCGGTCTCGCTTGCCACTCCGGCAGATGGTTTCGTCTCAATGCAGAATTCCATGTTGTTGAATGCGGATACCACG
>CAUZJP010000167.1:0-3818 GCA_963580235.1 Candidatus Thalassarchaeaceae archaeon | reverse complement strand
TAGCCGACTATCCTCTGAGTGACACCTCCCTCGGAACACTGACCGAAAGCATCGCCAGCCACCTAGAAGCGACCGGTTCGATACCGCACTCTCGGCTTCTGACCATCGAGGACCGCAGGGAGGCCGTGATTCTCAACTGCTGTCACGGCAGCAAGATCAACTCGGCGCTGGCGCACTTCCTCCAAGCGATGGCGAGTACGACCGATGGGAAGGTCGGAATGGTGGTAATCGATCCCTACCGAATCTCATTCAGTGTCCCGGGATTGACTCCGGAGTCGATGGTCCGCTGGTTGCAGGAGACCCCTCCTGAGGCACTTGACAGCATCATGCGAATGACCATTCCAAATGGCCGGCAACTGAGGGCAAGGCTAGTTCACGTCTGCAAGACATTCGGGGTGCTGAATAGGGGAATAGACCCGCGAAAGGTCAATCTCAACGGCATCATCAATCGCTACAGAGGGACACCCCTCCTCGACGAGGCGCTGGACAAGCTGTTCCACGAGAGAATGGATGTGGATGGCGCCGCGGACCTGCTCCGAGCAATTCAAGCGGGCGCCGTCACAATCGAGCACACCGCCTCCGGCCCACTCGGAATATCGCCCCGTTCAGAGCGGGACCTGCTGCTCCCGAACTGGTCCGATGAAGAGGTCAGAGTTCGACTTGAGGAGAGACTGATGAATGAGCGAGCTGTTCTCATCTGCCTCGCCTGTGGCTCACGAATGCGCACGCGCGTGGCGATGTACGGTGCCAAACACACGACCTGTGAATGTGGTGGTAGGATGCTGGCCGCGGCTCGGGAAGGGCTTGAGGAACGGCTGTCGGAGTGGGTCAAATCAGAGGAGGGGCCGACAAGAGTCCGCATGGAGCGGAACGCACAAATCGTGCAACAGCGAGGCATTGAAGCACTCATCTGCCTGATGGCGCGTGGTGTCGGCGAAGACACCGCTACCCGTATTCTGCGCAGAGTCCCGAGGAATCACCGAGAGGTATTGCTTCGAACCATCCACGATGCAGAGTTGACATACGCGAGGACGAGGAGATACTGGGGCTAAGGACAGGTCCCACAGAAAAACGGGTTGGACCATCGGCTACCTGTCGAATCATTCTTCGCAATCAGAATTCGGTCGCTTCACATGGGTGAGCGAGAGTGCGGTGGCTAGCAGCACGGAGAGAATGATGCTGATACCGAGCAGCTGACCTGTGTATTTCGCCGGCGGGAACTCGGCGAAGCCCAACAGTACGAAGACCGAGACAGAGGTGAGGGCTGCCCCCCATCTGGCCGAGGTGTCACTGCGCGTAGGAGGATGGTCTAAACTGGCGTGTGAGAGGTAGTCGGCGGCGAATCCCATTCCCAAGAGGACGACCGGCGCGGTATGGACTCCCCGGCCTCCGACCATGCTGGCCAACCCGTCGACTGCTGCACCTATGGCGACAGCCCCTATGGCAATCCTAGCAGCGCGTGACTTTGAGCGAAGGACGAACATCGAGACGAAGAAAACCGCGATTCCCGCGGCGAGGATTTGGCCCACCCTCGCCTCGTCGAACGCCTTGGCGAGAATCGCTCCGGTGACCAAGTCACCACCGACCCCTCCTGAGAGTTCGTTCTGGACTAGCAAGCCCTCAACATCCTCGGCGAAGAGCAGTACAGCATTTGGATTCCTGATGTCTACAAGTGCCGCTATCGCCACCCCCGTGGTGACGCCGTCTCGCTGAAGCCTTGTATCCCGCACGATAATCGAGCCGATCTCAGTGGCACTAAGCCCGTCTATGGTCGCTCCTTCAGTGTCACTGTCGTGGAAGGGCACACCCAACACCATCGGGGAGCGAGTCATCCCGGTGTCATAGGTGATGACACTCGGATGTTGACCGAGTTGTCGTTGCAAATCCTGTACCTTCAGCAGGTCCTCAATTGAGTCACCCTCCACATCAATTACAATCCAGGCAACCGAACTTGAGGCGAGCATGTACTTTGACTGCAAATCCTCCATCTTGTCTATCTCTGGATGGTCCTCGGGCAGAACCTGATTGAAGTCGAGCACCTCGACACCAGATGGCGAGACCAAGACGATTGAAGCGAGTACCAGCAGAAGCGCTGGCCAAGACCATGCGGCTCGGGCATCATCCGTGAGAGTACTGTCGATAGAGGTGAACTCTATCTTGGTGCGGCGGCGGAGGTAGAATTCCTCGAGGATGAAGCGGGTGACCAGCCAGTCGAGGATAATTCCCACGGCAATGACGATGGCAAGTGTCTTCTGAGCCTTGACCGGTGAGAAGATGGCAAGTGAGACCGCGGCAACGGTGGTCAGCATTGCGATGAAGAGCATTGAGCGCACCTCCTCCTTTTCACGTGACGACCTGCAGTACCAGAACGCCCCATCGACCGCCACCCCCATGATGATGGGCAACGCAATCCCATCGAGAACCGAGAATGTGTAACCTAGTGCCGAGAGCGCACCCATCTCTGCAAATACCACAAGCCCGGTCCCGGCTAGGGTTGCAGCGACCACGAGTGGGTCCCTGAGTCCGATGACCAAGATGGCACCTAGAAGCACCACTGCGGGCAACATGAATACCTGAAGATCATTCTCAGCGAGTTCACGGGCTTCGGAGAACAGCATGTTGGCGCCGACTGGTGTAACCTGGAACTCCGTCGAATCGCTAACCTTCTCCGCCCATATCTTGAGTTGCGACCAGTCCATGTCCCCACCATCATTGTCGAGCCAAATTATCCAAAGCAGTTCATTCGCCTCCGGTGCCTGTTCTGCCGATGCGCCGGGAAATGATGGACAAGCGAGGTTGAAGTTGGCCTCATCGGGAAGGAGGAGGATGGTCGCCTGAAACGCCGCCTTCTCCTCATTCGTGGAGTTCAGACCACACCATCCTTCCTCCATCGTCGGCTGCAGGACATCTGCCCACTGTGTGGCGTTCTCCAAGGAACGGTTTCGAGAAGCGAAGGCCTCGGACCAGATTGCGAATGGGGTTTCGATTCTTTCGAATATCATGTGCTCAGCCTCCCAAGAGGTGGCAGGGTTCGAGCCGTCCCACGCCTCCTGTTCGAGTTGCATCAGACTCTGGACTCTGCTCAAGTTGTTCGTCAGCCTAGCGCCATCGTCGTGGCTGATCATCAAGACGAGTTGGGAGTGCCGATTGTCCATCGAATCCGCGTTGACTCGCTGAACCACCTCATCGTCGAAAATGACCTCGCTCGACAGCACCGGAGAGACTGGAAAGGCGAGCAGCAGGGCCGAACAGGCCAACAGCAGCAACAGCAGTGATTGGCGAGCCCATCTAGGGTCCATGATGATGGCTCCGGCGGTAGCATGAATCATTGTTTTCGTCACCGATGGTGAAATCACGACACTCTACGAGTGTCGAGGCGCGCCAAATGCTAGGCTCGCGACAGGCTGTAAACGCGTGTGTTCACCGGGAACTATTCGAGGAAAGGAAGTTCAGCCCCATTCCATCCATTGGCCGGTCGATTGCTCGCGGTAGTACCAAGCACCACTCCCTTCGGGATGCTCGATGACCTCGTAGCCATCCTGCATCTGGCCCTGAAGGCTCGGTGAGGGCCAACCCGGAGCGCTGAACATTTGGTCTGCGTCCATCTGGTCGCTGTCTGCCGAGTCCTTCGGCTCCAGCTCATCAGTTGCCCACTCTCCCTCGTCATCCCGGTTCCTTCTCCACATCGCAACCATCACGAGTGTGGCCAGCAAAACGAGAACGGCGGCAACCGCCCCTCCGATTAGCATCAGGTTCGGCGAACTCGAGGTGGAACTCTCTTGCTGAGTGTTGTCTCCCACTCCGTCACCATCAGAATC
>CAUZJP010000166.1:0-3866 GCA_963580235.1 Candidatus Thalassarchaeaceae archaeon | reverse complement strand
ATTCCGTTCTCCTTTCTAGAGACCTTTCCCGCCACCATTACGGCCCCGGGCGCCATGAAGACGAAGCCTATGGCGAGAGCGATGAGAATCCCTATCTTGAGACCTCGGGGATCGGCGCGGAACTCCGCCCAACAGCCGAAGTGACGAGCGACATACTTGTGCGACAACTCGTGGAGAATGAAGGCGGGGGCGAGGGCAGCAAGAGCGAACGCCGTACTCCTAACCAAACTACCGAGCAAAAATCCCATCGGCAAGTTCAGCATTCCGAAGATACCACCATGTAAGACGATCGATATTGCGAAGCTGAAGGCGAAGGTTGCCATCGCCAAATCCTTCAGTTCACGCTCTGAAAAGTGGAATATTGAGCCTTTGTGTTGGGCAACCTGTTGGCCACCCACATCAAAGAAGCCGCGTAGAAACGGCTCGAATGGACTGCCTTGACCTGGCTGGATGATGACACGCACCGACTGCTTGCGTGGCGGGGGTGATTCGGCGACCCTGTCGAAGGGATCCTTCTCAAGTCGAATAGGTCGACGTCCCTGCGCCATACCACCGTGCAGTGGTGCGACCCCCTTGAGGGTTCGCAGGGGTCGAGGCCTATGTTCAGCGGCCGGCAGGATTGATGAGTGAGGGGGTCTAGGGAGGTTCGATGTCCGGTGTGCGTAGAGCCATGCTCGACATGGGTTTAGCGACCTGTTGCCTACTCTGTGACGCACCGGATGATGTTGGTTCTCAGCGTTGTAAGGAGTGTATCGGCCTCCACAAGGAAATGCGTGAACGGGTGGGTGACCTACCCCCGGAATCACTAGCCTCTCAATGGGCGAGAGAACTCCTGCACATGCTGGCGAGGCCCGGTTCCTACGAGCACCATGAGAGCCACGGCCAACACATGGAGGTCTACTCGGCTCTGCTCCAAGGTCCAGCATCCAAACAACGCACGATTACTCTGGAAGATGTGAAGGCCGCATTCGAAGCGGCGCGCACCAAACGCAAGGTGAATCCGCTTAGGGACATCGCCAACCAGAGCCCATGGCGCGACCAAGAGCCAAGTGAAGAAGACTTGAAGCGCCTCTCAGCCGAATTGCCCACGGATGTCACCGATGCCTCTGGTGTCAGAACAGTCCCTAGCAAACCAATCGGAAAGGTCGACATTTCGGAGCGTTCTGGGGAAGACCATGAATTGACAGCACGGGTCACGGCACACGCCGCACAGCAAGATGCTCCTGATGAACTGCGAGATGTTCTCATCGACTTAGAGGTCGGTGAGAAGCGGGCCGAGAGAAAGCAGTGGGTTGACCTCGTCGAGGGTCTTGATGACCTCTTGGATGAGGATTGATTTTCAATTGGATAATCGATTTACCAATTGACTTTTAAAGATGGTTTTTCGCGTATTCGACACCATTGAGGAAGATTACCATCCCTTCACCTATCCAATCCTTGGGGACTTCTTCGCGTGTCCAAGTCGCACCCAACCATTTCGAGTGGTTGGCCTCGGGGTGAGGCATCAGCCCGAACACCAATCCCGAGGGGTCGCAGACGCCTGCAACATTTCTCATTGATGCATTGGGACTGAGGGGGTAGGGCAGCGACTCATCAGAAGCACTCGGGAATTGGTCGGTTGGGTCGACATATCGGCAAACGAGTTGACCTGCCTCGGCGTATGTGTCCATCAGTTCACTGTCGGGGACGACGAACTTGCCTTCTCCGTGACGCACCGGTGTCCGCATCCTCTCGACGCCCTTGGTCCAAATACACGGACTGTCGCCGTTGAACTCCAAGGTGACCCAGCGGTCTTCGTAGTGACCTGAATTGTTGAGAGTGAGTGATGCGGTCTGCTCGAGACTGACCCCTTCATCACCTGGCAGCAACCCCATCTTGACGAGAACCTGGAACCCATTGCAAATCCCGATTACCAGCTTCCCATCCTCTACAAACTTACGCATCTGCTCTCTGATTCCGAAGCGTAAACGGTTGCCCAAAAGCCTACCACTACCCAAATGGTCGCCAAATGAGAAGCCGCCCGGAACCGCCATGATGTGGTAGTTTTCGAGGCTGTCGACGCCATTGACGAGAGAGTTGATGTGGACTCTGTGTGCCTTCGCCCCAGCCATATCGAAGACCGCCATAGTCTCCAGATCGCAATTGATTCCAAAGCCGGTGAGCACGGCAACCTGTGGTACTTCGACCATTCAGGGACTCCCTCCATCCAGGGTGCCCTTCCACGCCGCTCTGAGTGCTGACATGCTGGTGGAGAGGATTTCCTCCTCACCACTGCTGAAGGTGATTGAATCTCCAAGTTCCACTTCACCGATTCGATGACATGCGTGGCCGGCCATGGCCTCCTCAAACGCAACTGAGTTTGCCGGAGTGACGCTGACGAGAATCCTACCCAGACTCTCACCAAACAGGAGCCCCCACTTGTCGAGATGTTCGCGGCCTACGGTGATCGGAGTGAGGTCGGCCGAACAGCCAGCGTCGGCGCCGAAACAGGATTCTGCGAGGGCTGTGGAGAGACCGCCGTCGCTGCAGTCGTGGGCTGAGGCGACCAGTTCGGCCTCCATTGCCGCGGTCAGCGCTTTGTAGAGTCCTAAGTTTCTCGATGTGTCAATCTGTGGTATTCGGCCACCGATGCCGCCGCCAGTCTCATCTCTCAACATGAATGCAAGTTCGCTCGCACCCAACTCCTGATGGGTCTCGCCTAACAGATAGATGATGTCTCCAATCTGCTTGAAGTCACTTGAAACAGCCTTGCGAACATCGTGATGATTCCCGAGCAGACTGTAGAGCAGTGTAGGGGGGACGCTGATTTTCTTACCATCGAGTGTGACATCGTTCTTCATCGAGTCCTTGCCACTGATGCAGGGTAGCTGGTAGGCTCTGCAGACATCGTCGATTGCCCGATTGGCTCTAACTAGTTGGGCCAACTTATAGCGGCCGTCCGGGGTCTTCTCGGACTCGACGGAATCGGGCCAACAGAAGTTGTCTAAGCCGGCCATCCGCTCGAGGTCTACCCCTACGCAGACCGCGTTTCGGACCGCCTCGTCAATGCTCGCCGCCGCCATTGCGTAGGTGTCTATGTCAGAGTATCGAGGAGTGATTCCACAGGAGATGACCGCCCCTTGGGTGCCGCCATGAATCGGTGCGATGACCGCGGCGTCTCCGGGAGCGTCGTGGTTGACGCCGCAGAACGGCTTGATGACTGACTGGGCGATGACCTCGTGGTCGTAGGAGCGGACCCACCACTCCTTGCTCGCTATGTTCGGCCGGGCCATCAACCGACTTAGCAACTCACCCATCTCCTCGGAGTTGGACTCTGAGAAGTTAGGAGGGTCGTGTACTGGAGGAGTCCACTCACTCTCGAGTTGTAGTTGGGGAACCCCTTCGTGAAGGAATCCTATGGGGAGGTACGCAACTGTATGCGCGCCGTACTTGACATGGAATATTCCATCGTCGGTGAAGGACCCAACCGCTGTCGCTTCGACTTCGTGTAGGTCAGCTAGAGCCTCGAATGCGGCACAATCCGCTGGATTCACCCCGACAGTCATCCGTTCCTGCGACTCGGAGACGAGAATCTCCCATGCCGACAAACCGACCTGTTTGAGAGGAACGACTGAGAGATCGATAAGCGCCCCGCCGGTCAGTTCCGCCATCTCGCCGATACTGCTTGAGAGGCCCCCCGCGCCGTTGTCCGTGATGACTTGGATGATGCCGTCATCGCGCGCCTGCAGAATCATGTCAATCATCTTCTTCTGGGTTATTGGGTCGCCGATTTGGACCGCGGAAGATGGTGACTCCTCGGTCAGCTCCTGACTGGAGAAGGTGGCACCGTGAATCCCGTCGCTCCCAACCCTACCGCCAACCATGTA
>CAUZJP010000165.1:0-3872 GCA_963580235.1 Candidatus Thalassarchaeaceae archaeon | reverse complement strand
ACCTCGGCCCTGACGGACACCGCATCAACGCCATCTCTTCTGGCCCCATACGAACCCTCGCTGCCTCAGGGATTCCCGGCTTTGACGACATTCTCAGTCATGTTGAGAGGAACTCGCCGCTGCGCCGCAATGTCACTCAAGGCGATGTTGCAGGTTGCGCCGCTTGGCTGGCATCGCCATTGTCAGCAGGCGTGACCGGCCAAGTGATTCATGTCGATGCGGGATATTCCAGCATCATGGTGCCAGATAGCATTTCTGATTGAGGTGGGAAGCGATGGGCGAGGAACTGGATGAGGCTCCGCAGGGGCCTTTTGAGCCGATTGCGATAGTCGGCATGTCGGCATTGTTGCCCGACGCTCCAGACCTCGACTCATTTTGGCAGAATGTGCTTTCGGCGCACGTCTCATTCAAGGACGTGCCTGCTGAGCGTTGGGAGTCTAGTGACTTCTACATCCCCGGCGAGCCGGGCTCAGCTCCCGAAGGCAAGACCTACTCGCGGATTGGCGCCTTTGTTGAGCACTTTGAGTTTGATTGGAGGCGCTGGAAGCAGCCACCCGGGACGCTGAGCCAAATAGACGACAGCCAACTGTGGGCCGTCGAAGTGGCTGCTGCGGCTCTTGAGCACGCCGGATATCTTGGGGAGAGTGCGCGGGCGGAACTACCCAACACCAGAACAGGTGTGGTCTTCGCGAATGCTCTGGGAGGCGAGCAGAGGGAGTATTCCAACCACCGAATCTTTGCTGACCAGTTGGCTCGCAAGGCGGTTGAGGCAGGACTCCCCGCTGACCGGGTTGAATCTTTCAAGGAGATGATCGTCGAAGGGACACCTCGTGTCGATGAGGACACGATGCCCGGCGAGTTGGCGAATGTCGTCGCCGGGCGGGTTGCAAATCTACTCGACCTGCAGGGTCCGAACTTCACCGCCGATGCGGCGTGTGCCAGCACTTTCGCGGCGCTCGACTCCGCCTGCCGTCTGTTGCAGACCGGGCAGGTCGACGTCATGCTCGCAGGCGCCAGCGACCGGACCATGGACCCGGCGACCTACGCCAAGTTCAGCGCCATCGGAGCGCTTTCACCGACTCACTCCCGACCCTTCGATGCGAGGGCGAACGGCTTCGTGATGGGCGAGGGTGCCGGCTGTGTGATTCTCAAGAGGCTCGAAGACGCTATCGCTGACGGCGACTCGATTTACTCGGTGATCCGTGGAATCGGCGCCTCTAGCGACGGTCGCGGCAAGGGCATCACCGCACCGAGCACCCGGGGTCAGAAGCAGGCGGTCCTGCGCGCCATGCAGCAGGCCGGATACGGTGCAGGGAGCGTCGAATTGATTGAGGCACACGGGACCAGCACGAAGGTTGGTGATGCTACCGAGTTGGAGACGCTCAGTGGGGTGTTCTCCGCTGCCGGTGCTGGTGACAGGGTTGCAGTCGGCTCCATCAAGAGCCAGATTGGTCACCTGAAGGCGGCTGCGGGGATGGCTGGTCTGCTGAAGGCCTGCCTCGCATTGCACCATCGCACTATCCCACCTTCGGCCGGATTTGAACAGCCGAACACCTCTGTCCAGTGGGACGAGATACCCTTCTTCGTACCGACTTCGGCTGTCGAGTGGCCGGCACCGCCGTCCGGCCTCCCCAGACGAGCGGGAATCTCCGCCTTCGGATTCGGAGGCACCAACTTCCACTGCGCAATCGAGCAGTACGACCCCGAGTTTCATCTCGTACTTGCCAAGCAGTGGCAGACCAAGGTGACCGGCGGAGACGGCTCGCCGCCAAGTTGCGCGAGCGTTCTCGACCCATCTGCTGAACCCTCGCTGACCTGGGCGGAGTTGAAGGCAGTCGAGGGCGGAGTTCTGCTACTCAATGCGAACGACTTGGAGGCGCTTGAGGGCGAGATCGCCCTATCCAAGGCAGCCCTGTTTGCACCGGCCGGACCGACCTTCGATGACAACCCTGAGGGGCGGCGCCTGTCTGCCGCACTGAACGCCCTCTCCAGCGACTATTCCCCAATTGGAGTCAGATGCGCAGTAGTCGCCACATCATGGTCCCAACTTGAGAAGCGCCTCGACCTACTGCTCTCCAATCTCGGCGACCGCAGTCGCTGGGACTTCCTCTCCAAGCAGATGGTGTTCATCACCGACGAGCGGCCACTGCCATCAACTGCAGCACTGGTGCAGATGTTCCCTGGCCAAGGGAGCCAGTATGTCGGCATGACCTACGACCTATCGAAGAGGTATGATGTGGTCGGTGACACTTGGCGCGAGGCTGACCGCACGATGGTAGAGATTCTCGATGGGGAGAGACTTTCCGACTTTGTCCTCCGAGAGAACCTGAGCGATGAGGAGAGGCAGGCTGCAGAAGAGAAACTGAAGCGAACAGAATTCACCCAGCCGGCGATGTTGACGGCAGATTTGGCGATTCATCGATTGCTTTCCGAGCACGGAATCCACGCCGACATGGTCGCCGGGCACAGTCTCGGTGAGTACGCCGCGTTGAGCGTTTCTGGAATCTTGAAATTCCACGACGCGCTGCGTGCAGCGGCGGCCCGTGGCACTGAGATGGGTAGCGTCGAAGTCCCCGACCAAGGTCTGATGGCGAGCGTCACGGCGCCTTTCGAGGCGGTTTTGGGAGTCATCGAGTCACTAGACGGATATGTGATTGCGGCCAACAAGAATTCCCCCACGATGACGGTCATTGCAGGTGAGACCGAACCGATGCATGAGGCTATTCGCCGCTTTGCTGAACTCGGTATCCAATGTGTCATATTACAGACCAGTCATGCATTCCACTCCCGGATTGTCGCCCCGGCAAACGAGCCCCTCCGCCGCTTCCTTGAGAACCTCGAACTCTCGCTTCCCAAGATACCGATCACCGCCAACTACGACGGCCAATTCTACCCGACCTCACTGGATTCGGGGCAGACGACTCACGATGCGATTCTCGCTCAACTAGCTCCACAGATGTCGTCGGCGGTGGAGTGGACTGAGCAGGTCAAGACGATGTATGAGGCGGGAGGCCGTCTCTTCGTCGAGGTCGGCCCGAAGCGAGCGCTAGCCATCTTCGCCGACCAGATTCTTGCTGATTCTCCCAAGGTGGTCACCAACACCAACCATCCGAAGCAGGGTGGGGTCGCTTCGTTCCACGGCGCCCTTGCGGTCTGCGCCCTCGCAGGGCGAGTCCCTGAGATTCCAGCGTACGATTCCGTCGCTCTTACCGAAGGCTTCCGCGCCGGACCGTTGGAGGTTTGGCGAGGTAGTGGAGGTGGCGAGCTTCCCGCAGAGCCGGCAGTCTCTAGTTCGGACTGGGAGGAGTTGCGGATTCGCGCTCGTCCTCTGCCGTCAGGCGCCGTCGCCGCGCCATTATCGGCCGCCAGCCAAGCGGCGACCACACAGCAGATTGTGGAAGAGGTCGCAGATGTCGAGGGCTACCTCGCTAAGTGCATCTCCGAAGTCTGCGGCTACCCTGCACGGCTGGTGACGGGTGAGTTGGAACTGGCTTCGCTAGGAATAACCGGAGATACGCTCACCACATTGTTGGAGCGGATTTCGAGCGAGGCTTCGGTGAACGGTCCACCGGATGCCACGGCACTCGGGACGCTACCGGCATTGGTGGAGTGGATTTCCGCACCCCCGGCAGGATTCACCGTCCAGGTGAGGCGAGCGGGTTCGGTTTTGGCGCCCCCATCCCATTCAGACCCGATGGCCACTCGTCGGTCAGACCCCTATGTGGTCACAGGAATCAGCCTCGGTCTGCCCGGGATGGACGAGGTCTTCGCTCCCGATGCGTTGGAGAGAATCCTCAATGGCGAGAATTTCATCTCCGAACTTCCAGAAGAGATGAAACAGCGACTGTTGGACAAGAATTTGGTTCGAATCG
>CAUZJP010000164.1:0-3890 GCA_963580235.1 Candidatus Thalassarchaeaceae archaeon | reverse complement strand
CCAACCCGGTTATGTTCGCCATCCCGTTATCGCAAGACGCCATGGACCGAGTGACAGGCTATCGCGCCCTCGCGCTGCTCACTCTAATCGGCCTCGCGCTGACCGCCTACAACAGTTCAGCCCTAATTGACCACTTCACCGCTGATGATGCGGCGGCGACCGGCGATGAGGACGCCGCCGAGGTAGCGAATGATGCCGCGGCAGAGGACGACTCTGGTGATTCGAGTGGAGGGGAGGAGTTCGCCGCTGCACCCGCCAGTGATGAAGATCCCGGGGGAGCGGATGGGGCGGATTTGGCTAGTGGCGCTACAGGAATTCTCGCGGCCCTGCTCTTGGCATTGATGACCGTTGGACTGGTCGGTAGTTTGGGGGTCGGTATTCTCGTCAGTGAGGGGGTTAAGACCGGCCTGTTCTTGGCATTGGCAGGCCCACTTCTCTCAAAGTTGCACAGCAAGGAGGGGGATGTCCAGACCCGCGGCCGAATCCTCGGATATGTTGAGGCACATCCAGGAATCCACTTCTCCGCTCTGCGCGACGGGCTCAGCCTCGCAAATGGGGTGACTGCTCACCATCTGCACCAGTTGGAGAAGAAGGGAGAGGCGATTTCATGGCAGGACGGCAGACGCCGCCGCTATGCCGCCTCGGGTGTAGACCCGAAGCGACTCCACGAACTCGAACACCCGGTAACTGGAATGCAGAGGGCAATTCTCGAAATTCTCTCGAATGCCGGGGGACTTGGAATCACCTCCACCGAACTCGGAGTTAAGTTGGAGGCGTCACGCCAACTGATGTCCTACCATCTCAAGCAGTTGAATGAGAGAGAACTGATCGCCAAGGATGGCCGCGGAAGAAAGGCGACTTGGAGTCTGTCTGACCATGGTGTCGGCCAGCTCAATGCGGTCCGCGAGTCAGCTCTTACGTAGGAATACCCACCTATTGGGGGTGCGAAAGTATCAGCCCTCTCGCAGGTGCGGTGCGACAATGTCTGAATTGAACGTAAAAACGGTGAACCAACTCGCTTAATGTAGTAACAACAGTCGCACAACCATGACACGAAGACCAACGACGGTGTTTATTGTGCTCGCCTCGATGCTCTTGGCAGGCTGCCTCGGCGCAGTGGATGAATGGATTGAGGACGGAGAAAATCACCCAGTAATGGACTGGATCGCTCCAGAATTGAACCTCGGTTACAGGGTTCGCTCATCACCGGTGCTCGACACCTATGACAACTGTGGGGCGCTCGAAGAGGATCTGCGAAACTCGCTGGCTGAGGAGATGCTCGTATCTCTCGACCAAGCCTCCTACTGGCACTGGGACTCCTGGGGCTGGCGCGGCGGCGGCATGGTAGATGACATGGTGATGGAGATGGACGGCGGCCCAGTTGCTGACCAATCAACGAGTGGAGGGGCCGAGGCCTCGGGTTCAGCAAACTCCGGCTCCGACAGTTCAGCACCACCAAGCAGTTCGGGCGCGGGTGACCGTGAGGGGCAGTATTCAGAGACCAACAATCAGGAGGAAGGAGTCGATGAGGCGGATTTCCTCAAGACCGACGGCTACCACATCTACATGATTAACAACGGCCAACTAGTGATTCTCGGCGTGCCTGAATTCGGAGAGATTGAACTTGAGTCCAACATCACTCTTGAGGGCAGCCCGATGCAGATGCTGCTTGCAGATGACCAACTCGTCATCATCTCCTATGTCTCATACTGGAATCTTGAGGAAGACGATCCGATTCGCCAAGCGATGCTCGTCGATGGAGGAAATTCTGGTGGCAGTGGTGCCTCTGGCTTGACCGCCGACGCTGGGATGCCCTACTACCGCTACACAAACATGGTGAAGTTCACCGTCATAGATGTCAGCAACCGTTCCGCTCCCGAAATCAACCGCGAGCTCTTCCTAGACGGTTCCTACCAGACCTCCCGATTGGTCGGAAACAGCCTGCGCGCGGTGAGTCACTCATACGCCGAAATCTATGGGCTGCAGACCTACCCGGTTCTGCCTGCGAACTACTACCAAATCGACTACGATAACCCTCAGAGGCAGAACATCTGGAACCAGAGTGTCAATTCGACCATTGAGACGAATCTTGAGATTATCTCCGGCCTGACGCTCTCCGACTTCGTTCCTCGCATGCACGAGCGGCTGGCTGATGGAAGCGTCACGGAACTGTCGACCGTCAGTGCAACCTGCGAAGAATTCGCTGCAGCGACCGACTCTGTCGGGCGCGGCTTCACCACCATCATGACGATTGAGTTGTTCGGAAATGACATCGAGTACGAACTCGACCACATCTCATCGAGTTGGGTTGAGGTCTACGCCAGTCAGGACATGCTGGTCCTTGCAGAGCCTGCAAACGACTGGTGGTGGTACTGGCGGAACACCGATTATGAGGAGGCTACCAACATCCACGCCTTCGACATCAGTGAGGTTGGATTGACCACCTACATCGGCTCAGGCCGAGTCACCGGCTCTGTCAACGACCAGTTCTCGCTATCCGAGTTCAACGGCACCATCCGCGTCGCCACGACGACCGACAACAGCTGGGGACGCTGGTGGTTCGAGGATGGCGAAGAGTGGACCGGACCGACAAACGATGTCCATGTGCTCGCCCCCGGCGAGCAGGGCGGCGAAGAGTTGCTCACAATCGGCCACATCGGCGACATCGCCGAGGGCGAGCGTATCTGGTCGTGCCGATTCATCGGTGAGAAGGGCTATCTAGTCACCTTCCGCAATGTTGACCCACTTTGGACAATCGACCTCTCGAACCCGAGTGACCCACAGGTCATCGGTGAGTTGGAGGTTCCAGGAGTCTCCACCTACATCCACCCGCTAGGTGACGATCACCTACTGACCATCGGCATGGCCGGTGGCGAAGGTGGAATCGGGCTCGACTGGGGCAACACCCAGATTTCGATGTTCGACGTGTCCGACTTCGCTAACCCCAACTTGGCAGCTGCACAGCAACTCTCCCCTGTGGATGAGGGAGGAGAGGACGGTTGGGGATGGAACTGGGCCTACTCTGAGGCCTCATACGAGCACAAGGCGTTCACCTATTGGGGGCCGGCAGAACTGCTTGCAATTCCGCTCTCGACATACCGCTACACCTACGACGAGGTTGTGATTGACGGCAAGACCTACACCCACTACGGCTACGAATATGTCTCGCAACTGATTCTTCTTGACGTCGACGTCGAAAATGAGACACTCAGCATCTATGGAACGATTGACCATTCCAACTTCTACAACGGTGAATCCGGCATCCGTGAATACTACTATTCCGGCAACACGAACATCCGCCGCTCCATCTTCATGGGTGACTATGTCTACGCCTTCTCAAGTGAGGGAGTTACCGTGACCAACTACTCGAGCATGGCGCTCAGTGACTCTCTCCAACTTCCCGAGATGGTTCAGCCGGACTACTACTACACCGAGTACTACTACGAAGATGACGCTGTTGACGCAGAAGGTGAGGAGACTTCAGGCAGCAGCGGTGAGAGCGAACCGGATGAGCCGGCTGAAGAGTCTACTGATGACGATTGAAGGTGTCAGGATTCGTCGTCTGAGTCCTTTTCGTTATCCTCGACCATAGTGTCGCGGATCTCCTGAAGTGACGCGACAAGGTCGAACACCTCATCGAGCCCCTCGACGTTCTCCGAACCGTCGCCAGTTACTCTCATTCCGAGTAGCAGCAACAGCGCGCCCAGCATTCCCGCTGCGAGTGCCAAGGCCATCGCCGCGGTTTCCACATGTCCAAGATAGTTGAGCACCGCAAGTGTAACGCTTACCATCATTAGGGCAGCGCCGGCGAGGCTCTGTTTGTCATTCCACAGGTCTTCCATGGACGAGGCGAGAGATGTTCGGCTTGATGACTCTTCTCACGCGCCAAG
>CAUZJP010000163.1:0-3891 GCA_963580235.1 Candidatus Thalassarchaeaceae archaeon | reverse complement strand
ATGAATGAAATCCCGGGTCTGTAATCCGTCGCCAAAAATCGTGACTGGCTCGCCGGTGATTGCGCGTGTGGTGAAGATTGAGAGGACACCGCTGTAGGGTGAAGAGGGGTCCTGGCGTGGTCCGTAGACATTGAAGAAGCGCATCGCCACAGCAGGTGGGGCTGAGTCACCGAGCGAACAGATGGCCGCATCCGCAGCCGCCTTGTCAGCGCCGTAGTGCGAAAGTGGCTCGATTGGGTGTGACTCCGAGACCGGGAGCTGCTGTGGATTGCCGTAGATTGCGGCACTACTGGCAAACACGACCGGGCAGGACGCCTCGGCGAGAATGGCCAAGCTCGCCTCACGGTTCACCGAAGCGGACTTTTCGGGGTCCTCCTCGCAGGCAACCACAGAAGCGATCGCCGCGATGTGGAAGATGGCGTCACAGCCCGACAATGCCTCACTCCGAGCAGTAGAATCCGCCACGCTTCCGGATACAAGCCGAACCGAGGATGGGACTTGGTCGGCCTTTCCAGATGAAAAGTTATCCAAAACGACTACCGTGGCACCACAATCGACCAGTGAATCGACTAGATGGGAACCGATGAACCCAGCTCCACCGGTCACCCCTACAGTCAAGCCCGACCAGTCCATGACCCCCTTGGCGGCGGGCATGACTCTTAGCCGTTCACTCTTCTTCCTCGACTGCGGCAGGCGATAGCCGACTGGAGGTGTGCAGTTCGAGGACATTGGTCTTGGTCGGAGTCATCGGCTCGGCGGTGACCTCCTCGATTGAAATCGGCTCCTTCCTCGCTCCCTTCTTGCCTCTGACTGTCGAGGGTTGGTTGGAACTGACCTTACCAAACAGATTCGTCAATGCAACTCGTAGGCTCGGCCTACTCCTGCCGCCGTGGGTGCTCTCGGTCTCCTTGACATGAGCGTTCCAAGTTGAGACGATTTCCTGAATCGCCTTGTGGTGAGCGGCCTTCGACTCCTCTGAGTCGACGACGGCCTCGGTGACCTCCTGAACGAGGTTCAACACATCGTTGACCTCATCCAACTTGGAGGTCGACTTCCAGTGGTCGAGGAGATCGATTGACTTCATCGCGAGCGAATCGGGGG
Source organism: Candidatus Thalassarchaeaceae archaeon (assembly GCA_963580235.1). Classification (GTDB taxonomy): domain Archaea; phylum Thermoplasmatota; class Poseidoniia; order Poseidoniales; family Thalassarchaeaceae; genus MGIIb-Q1. The sequence goes on along the minus strand of CAUZJP010000163.1, from coordinate 2,790 downwards.
AGCATAGGAACACCCTCCTTCGTATCGCTGCCTCTCGGATAGTATTGTATCCCATACTGCCACGCAACCTGTCCGAGGTACCCAACTCTGCACGGTAGAGGAACTCGTCGGATGGGATGAACATGAGAGTGTAGTCTGGGCCCTTGCCATACTGCTGTTCGAGACCGAATGGGTAGTTCCTTTCAGCTAGGGCAGTGACCGTCCCCCAGACGTCGTTAGCGTGTTGGTTGAGCAACTTCTTCTTCTTCTGAGCATCCTCCTCGCCGTCTACTTCGTAGAAGGCATTGAATCCAGCCTTCATAATCGCCTTGCAGTCGATTGCGATGGCTGTGCCACCCGAAAGCATGAGGATGTAATCGGGGCTCTTACCAGCAGTATTGCCCTCGTACGGAGCGATTGATGGTTGCTCGAAGAAGTGGGTTCCCAAATCAAGTCCACAGGCGATCAATATCTCCTTCGCCTTGCCCTCGCCGTAGTCCCTCTTGACAACAGGGTTGTCTCCACCGAGCGCATTTGCGACTTGCTGGCTGACCTCTGTAGAGTGCTCGACAGCCGATGCTGTGGTCTGCTGAGCCTGAGACACCTTGTCGACGAGTGTCTTGAGATCGATGTTCTCCTTCGAGACCTTTCCGACATCCTCCTTCATCGTCTTGACCTGACGCTCGCTGTCCTCTCGAAGAGAGTCCATCTTGTCCTCGTTCTCAGTTTGGAGTCGGAGACGCTCTCGGTCGTTCTCGTCCTGTAACTCCTTTCGCTGAATCGTAGCAATCTCACCCGCCACAAGTCGGAGTTGTTCGTTGTCGATTCCGTTCTTTCTTGTGACCAATACCCACAATACTGCTATCAGTGCCAGTCCTAGAACTGTGATTGCTACTGTCTCTGCTGCCGCCATACGAAATCCACCCTATGTTCGACCTATTTGAACGGATGGCACTGACAACGGCGGTTCAAGAGGATGCCGGCTCAACCGGCGCTCCTATGAGGAAGAGATGAATCCACGGTTAGGTGGTGATGCTCATGCGCACGCGGGTGGCATTGTTGGGAGCGAGTGGGATTGTTGCCCAGCGATTTCAGCAGCGACTGGCCAACCACCCGTGGTTTGAGTTGGCCGCAGTCTTCGCCTCGCAATCCACAGCCGGAAAGAGGCTTGCCGAAATCCCCTGGAATCTCGAAGAATCACGGCCCGAAATCCCGGATTTGACGGTGGAAAAGTGTGAAATTTCCGAACTCCCATCCCAATTGGAAAAATTAAACATTCAATTGGTTTTCTCCGCCCTCCCTTCTGCCGTGGCCGGACCGCTGGAAAGCGCCCTCGCAAGAGCCGGCTGCCGAGTCTTCTCCAACTCCTCCGCCCACCGCATGGACGACGATGTTCCGCTGGTCATCGCCGACCTCAATCCGCACCACCTAATGCTTCTCAAACCCCCCTTCCGACAACCCGGGAGCGGCTTCATCGCATGCTCCACCAACTGCACCGTGGTCCCGGCTGTCCTTCCCCTCAAACCAATCTGGGACATGATTGGGATCCGACACATCTCGGTTCGCACCGAACAGGCGCTCTCCGGCGGTGGTTATCCCTTGCTCAGCGCCGCTGACGAGGGTCCGGTCGCTTCTGAAATCCCCGGCGAGGCGGAGACGATAGCCGAAGAGTTGAGCCGCCTTCTAGGACGAGTAGGTCCGGATGGAATCGGGCTCGCCCGCTTCTCAACCGATGTCGAATGCCGGCGGGTGATGCGTCGCCACGGCCATCATGTCGAGGTCGAGGCGACACTTTCGAAAGCGGTGGACCTCGAAGAACTCAACGAATGGATGAACCCCTATCGAGGCAGAGCGCAGGCACTCGATCTGCCATCTGCACCAGACCTCCCGTTCATCTTGTCCGACAAGCCAATCGAACCTGAGCTCGACCGCTGGGCCGGTTCTGGGGGCGAGGGTTCTCCCAATCCGGCATTGGACCTTAGAGCGGGTATGTCGGTGGTAGTCAGCGACCTATCCGTCGATGGGACGGTGATGCGATTCAACGCGTTTTCCGACAACACACTGCGCGGGGCTGCCGGCGGCTGCGTGCTCCTTGCTGAACTCACGATGGCTGAAGGGCTGCTCGATTGATGCGAACTATTCTAACCGGCCGTCCGAGTCGGTGCCTCGGTGGCAATGGTCGAGGCTGAGATTCTAGAGCGGGTAAGCCTCTCTGAGTTGTCTGAAGCACTCCCTCAACGACTAGCATCCATTTGGCAGACTGGACATCAGCGAACCCAGATTCTCATTCTGATACAACGCCATCACCGAGAGAGATTCGAGAGCCACGCAGCGGGTCTTGCACTCCAACATCCAACCTGGTCGCTCTTCTATCGGCCGCGCAAGGAGGCGGAGGAGATGGCGGAGATGGGCTTCGATTCAAAGAAGGCCTCATTCCTTTTCCTCGACATAGCGCTCGCTGACCTCGGACGTTATGTAGGGCCGTTGGCGAAAGACGACTGGGAAAAAGAGGAGGTTGTGATTTCGCCTGCTGAGGATTCTGAGGATTTCGGCGCTACGAAATGGACACTGTTCCGCGACCCTTGGCTCGCCTCCGTGGAGGTGCTGCCATTAGCAACCCCACCGCAGGAAGCGGTTGGGAATGCCTGGCTGACCAAACCTCCCTCCGCCGGCGCCGCACCCCCATCTCCAACCGCCCAGCCCTCGGCCCCCCAAGTGCCGGGCACTACCGGCTCAGGCGCCGACTTCGAAGGGATGCTCGCCGGCGTCAGCCACACCTTTGGCGGGCCGCCTACCGAGACATCAGCAGCC
>CAUZJP010000162.1:0-3918 GCA_963580235.1 Candidatus Thalassarchaeaceae archaeon | reverse complement strand
GGCGACATCACGGTGAAGAAGGCGCTCTCAAAGGGCAAACTGAAACCACTCGGAGCGACAATGGCTCGCTACTTGGAAGAGCGCTACCACCACCTCCCATTCGCTGAGCGCTGGGCATACCCACTCATGGAGAAACCCTTCCCACTTGAGAGTGAGGAGAGCAGGCAGAGCAAGTGGAATGCCCTCGTGAAGAAATTGATCAACATCAGGTTTCTCGAAACCTACCACCTCCTCAGGTGTACCGACGGCGGCCTCATAGGCCAGTACGAACACAGCGTGTGGATTGGACCTGGCGGGGCTGAAATACTCACGATTGAGTGATTTAAGCCGTTAGAAGCCAGAAGAGAGAACTGGAAACCTACCCATGCGGGCTGAAAATGATTATACGCTATCACATGAAGCAAGGCAATGAACAGGGCTGTTGAGTGTTCTTCGTCGAGTGTGCATCCCATCCCCTCTACGCTGGCCCTCTCACCCTGTTCACCTCAACAGGCGGCGGCCGATAGGCTCTTCCGAAACCCCCCGAATCAACCCCTGTGCTGCTCTCGATATCTCCATATCAACTCTCACTGATAATTCGATTAGTGTTGACTATTCGCGCGGGAATTAGTCGCGCCGCTACAAATTGAACGTACTAGTACATCGGCGCGGTGAAAGAAAAATATCAATGGCTAGTTGAAATATTTCTTTATATGATGCAGTATAGCGTTTAGAATCGATGAAATCCGATTCTGTTCGGGCGCTATGTTAATATCAATGAGCACCCTAGCGAGAGCACCCCCGCTGGGGGAATGAGGACTGAATAATATGAAGAACGAAAAGAATGAACAGGCAGTCAGCCCGGTCATTGCAACCATCTTGATGGTCGCAATCACCGTCGTGCTGGCCGGAGTACTGTATGTGTGGGCTAACAACCTGGCAAGCGATGGAACAGACACCAGCGCATCCACGTTGAACACCTACACAGCGGATGATGCAGCGGATGACGCAAGTGCAGCTGGAGAAGGGGCAGATACCCTGATCAAGATGCAGATGACCGGCAGGGATGACCTTGCATGGTCCTTCGTCAAGGTTGTGCTGAGTGTGGGCGACGAAGTCTACACCTGCAGCGTAGCCGCAGGCGACGACTGCACCATCACCCAAGCAGCCGGAAGCAACGACAACGCATGGGAACCTGGGGAGTACATCTTCCTAGCTGAGGGAACCGAAGAGATCTGCAGCGCACAAGGATGCAATGTGGACATCTCCGTGACCCACAACGGCCGCACCGTCGCAGGCGACGGCGCAACTGTTGTCAACTGAGCGTTGACTACCTGTTTGTCAAAAAAACACAAAGACACGCGAACACGGTCCTCGGTGGGTGCCTTCGGGCGCCCCCGGGGGCCACTTTTTTTGTTTCGAATCCTGAATGATTTCATTCAATTCAAAGGCCACTCGTATTCGGCATCGAAGTCAGCAATCCGCTGTCGGCTAGACTCCTCTGGCTCCCAGCGGTGGAAACTGATGCCGAAGAGGGCCATCACCTGAGCGAGGCCGAGACAATACATCCCATGCAGGAAACTGCGAATCCCCCTGCCGCCAAGAAGAACCGCCGCCACGAGTGGGAAGTTGGCCCACCATAGGAGTGAGAGAACTGGTTCGGACGAGCCGTTGAGCCCATAGGTGAGTTGGAAGCCCACGGTGGCCACCGCCCAGCCGAGAATGGTCCACGGCAGCAGGATGTGAGCGTGCGCATTCATCCGGTGAATCTGCCCATTCCGACTACCTGAAAACCAGAGAGCGCTGTTCCGCCATAGATGTCGGACCACCCCCTGAGCCCGCCTCAATCTTTGGCGGTGCAATCCCCTACCCGGAAGGGGAACGGCCTCAAGGAAATGGAGGTCAGGGTCGTGGATGGCGCGCAATCCGTTGCGGCTGACTTGGACGGCCAACTGGCTGTCATCGGCGTTGGATGTTGCAACGATGTTTTGAATCGCGGAGCGGCGATATGCTGCGAGTGAACCTTCGAAGATGGGTGTTGACTGGTAGCGACTTTCTGCTTCTCTGGCCATGTTGTAGTAGCCTCGATATGATTCCAATTCGACTTCGCCTGCGCCGGTCTGGGCCTGAGCAACCGTTGGCAAGGTGATCTGCCGTCCGCAAACCGCCCCCACTTCGGGGTTGACCATCCATGAGGCGACTCTCCGTAGTGCTCCTGGAGCGAGCCGGGCGTCTGCGTCGGTCATCATGATGATGTCGATGTCTCCCTCCGCCTCGGAAATCCCGAGGTTCACTGCAGCGGATTTTCCTTCGACTCCCGTAGTTGACAGAAACCTCACGAGAGGCCCGAACTCCAGCGCCCTTGCTGCCCACTCCTCGGCGAGTTGAACCGTTCCGTCGGTTGAGCCAGTGTCGATCAACAGCACTTCGAGGAGTTCTCGAGGGTAGTCCTGACGAGCGAGGTCAGCGAGTTTTCCCTCGATTATCTGTGCTTCGTTTCGTACGCACAGAAGGATGCTGATGCGAGGAAGTTCCCCGGTTGTAACCTCAAAAATATTTGGCAGTTGGTGCCTTTTCAGCCACGCCCGCTGAATCCAATGGTCAGCCAAGAACCAGATTGGACCTGTCATCCCGAAACCGACTTCCGCCAATGCGAAGAGTTCCGCCGACATCATCGCTCACCTCCAATCGCACGGTCATAGAGGTCAGCCCATCGTCTTCCGAGCGCCTCCGGAGTTTGCTCCACCACCGCCTCGGGTCCTGCAACGCAAAGCGCCTGCCAAGCCTCCTCGTCAGCAATCAAGTCAGCGATTGCGTCGGCCCACGATTCGACTGACAAATCTTCGACTATGCGCCCGCCATCACCCAGAATCCCTTCACAGGCGGGCGAGGCAAGCACCGGAAGTCCGCAGGAGAGAGCCTCCATCGCAGCGACCGGCATGCCCTCGTAGGTCGAAGGCATCAGCAGCATTCCTGAGGTTCGCAGAAGATTCTCCTTCTCATCATCAGAGACCCATCCTCGAGCGAAGATTCCGTTCTCAGTGCCTCCGTGGCGCCTCACTTCAGGGTGTTCGGCTTCCACTCCTGAGAGGTGCAATTCGACTTCATGGCCAGCTCGGCGAAGGCGAGAGATTGCTGCCATGGCGATTGGATGTCCCTTGACCGGGGAAGGGCGTGCAAGCATGAGCAACTTGTGTCGGTTTCGTTGGGTGTGGTCAACCGGGTCTGAGGGGGGGGCGGGAGAGCCGATGACCTCCATGTCGGGGATTCCAATGAGTTCCCTGTGTCGAGGGGTCAGGGCGACAGGAATGACCTGAGGGTCGGCACAGGTCTCGGTGAACGCCTTGGCAGCTGTTGGTCGGCTTTTCATGAAGGCGCCGAAGTTGCCGGCGTGAATCTGCAGAACTACCGGGATTCCCGCCTTGAGTCCAAGTGCCACGGCGCGGCGTTTTCGCCACCAGGAAAATCGAGTGGCGGTGTGAACATGGAGGATGTCGGGTGGCAGGGTTCGGAGTCGGTGGGCCAATTCCTTGCGCGCTCTTCTCCACGAATTGATTTTGGCGATGGCCGAGCCGTCGACATGAGTGTTGATCGATTCTGTGTTCCAACCGGGCGGTGGATGACGCAGATGGTGGCGAATCGTCGCCTGCATTCCACCCTTGCTCTCAACAGGTCCGATGTGTAAAACCGTCCTCATCATTTGGGTGCGCCTCAACCCTCGGACGGTCAAACAGCGATATAGGACACGGCACATCCAGAGGATGTGAAACTGCTCTGGGTTACAGCAAAGCGGCTAGGCAGCGACCTTGCCAGCACCACTCAGTTGGCGGTCTCGTCCGCTCTTGCTGCACGTGGCTGGAAAGTGACGATTATGGCTCCTGAGGGGGCTGAAGTTGAGAAATCGTTGGTCGCTGGTGATATCTCATTCGTCGGAGTTTC
>CAUZJP010000161.1:0-3955 GCA_963580235.1 Candidatus Thalassarchaeaceae archaeon | reverse complement strand
CTGGCCATGCAGCGAAAATACATCCACTCTGTACTCAGCGTCCTGAGTGCCCATCGGTGTCCTCAAGTTCAGTGAAATCGACCCGTTGACCAATGCGGTTGAATTTGCAACGGACTTGTTGTTCTGAAACACCCGAACCGCCACATCTCCATCTCGCGGGGCGAGCGAGGGGTCCAACTCGATGAAACCGAGATTGACGTCGATTCGAATGGGCGAGTCCGACTTGAGATAGGAACGCTCGGAAGGAATCGGGTTGCCAAGGTCATTGAACATCCCCCAACTGGTGATTTCAACATCATTCTCAATCGCAAGTCTGCTGCCGACACCGAAGCTCTGCAAGCGTGGCACGCTGCGCCTACCATCGATGAGAACCACCCTTACCTTGAGAGTGAGTGAGTCTTCATCATCCCATGACGCATTCAGTCGGAAGCGAAGTGAGTTGCTGACTGAAGTGCCGTTGACATCCATTGAACAGGCAGTTGCCCCATCCCATTGGAGCATATCGAAATCACCGGAGCCGGGGACTGGAAGCAAGGTACCATCTTGGCGGCATAGAGTGTGTATCTGGTGCCGGGCACCCACCAAATCGAGTTGGACGGCAGCGACCGTTCCCAGTGGGGCGGTGTGTGTGGAGACGACTTCGAGCCACTGGCGAGAGGCAGCGAGAGTGTTTGTGCCGTTTTGGATAATGAGTGAGTCGGTACTGACTTCGTTGGTGGAGTTGAGGTCAGTGATGGTCGCCTTGAGAGAGCCGGGCAGTGACATCTGAATCGTCAGCGGAACCAACTTCAGACCACCAGAGGTAGTGCTGCCTGGGATTAAGTCGTTTACCGCCCAGACCATCTCATCATGCGCTTGATAGTCCAGAGTGGCAACCGGGTGGGAGACCGCGGAAATTCCACCGAGATTGACTCCGCCGTAGTCTGCCGACAGCATCCACACCACTTGTGCATGGTCTGCACCGACCTGCCTTCCCGGAGGTGGCCAAATAGAAGGCATACTTGCGAGTTCACTGTTCAGGTAAGCTAGCGATGATGAATTCAATTGAACCGTCGTGGATGTGCCAAAGGTTCCGAATGACTGGCTGAACACCTCGACCCCACCAACAGAGAGTGCCACATCCAGATTCTCGATTCCAGCTGATGAGGGGGTCACAGCAAATCTCATCGTGTCAAGGGCTGAAATCGGCAACCACATCCCAACTTGCCGGGTGGTAGCGGAATTCCAGTTGAAATCATGGGACAAACCACCTGTGGAGAGTCTGTCCTGCCATCCCCATGTGCCGATGTTCGAGTGCGATAACTCCCACTCTCGCTGACCGTCGAGGCCCGCATCTATCCGGGCATCCAGAGGGAGGCCTCCAGTGTCCAAGTCAAATCGAACGGCTCGAAGATCGGCGCTACCCGAAGTTGAAACCCACTTGAACTGTACCGAATGAGCATATGTCGACAGGGTGTGGGTCCCACTCGTTGCGACTCCGAAGAATGCGCCGCCGTCGACTGAGGCGAACAGTTGTCCTGAGCCGGCGAAATTCAGGGAGGTCTTGATGCGTGATATGGGCCGATGGCTCGTGAACACCTGCGAGAGAATCTCACCAGAGCCGGGGAAGGAGTCGCCGTCCCAACTCAGGCTGCCGGTCCAGCCGGGGTCGCGGGTGAAGGTCTGTTCATACCTGCCTTGCACATGGACGCTGTGGACGATTGGGGAAGCGCTGCCGGAGGGTTGGTGGAAGATTAACTTCAGCTTCAGAGTAGGGTGTTTTTCATAGTCAATCGCACCCAAGTCCACAGAGAGTTCGTTTCGGTCGATGAAACCGGCAATTGGGTTGTTGCTTGTGCCATCCAAGACGGTCCATTTCAGACTGGAGCTTGACGGAACGGTCGCATCGATGCTCATCACGCCATACGGACCTGAGAGCGACTGGTACGGACCAACCGCGCTCGGCCCGAACTTGGCAGAAGTCCAATTTGCCCCGCTACCAAGAGAGCCCCCGACCGGCTTTAACTGCACATCATCAACATTCCATCCGGTGTATGTGACAGAGCCATCGGTTCGACCTAACTTGAATCGGACTTGCAGGTTCGGATTGTTATTCGCATAACTGGAGATGTCATGAGACATTTGAGTCCAACTACTCGGATTGACCGAGTAACTATTCCAATCCCAAACCGTCACCCAGTTCCCTTGGGCGTTCTTGACGTGAACCTGGGCATCGTCGTAGTAGTATGACTCTATGCCGAGTCGCTTCCAATACTTCAACTCCCAAGTGCCAGAGCAGCCGCCACAGTTGACCACCGGAGATGTAGCGAAATAACCCGAAGAGGGGATGTTGTTCGGATAGTTGCAGTTGTAGGTGTAAATCGCCTTGGTCCCGCCATGGACCCCACCGGACTGGCCAAGACACGAATCATACCCCCAATACCAACCCGTACCTAAGGTCCAACCGTGGTTTGAAGCCTCAAAATCCCAAAGAATTTGTCTTGGCAGGACACGCAATCCGCCACTTGTGTTGTAGTCGACCATGTCACTCGATGTCCCACTCATGTTCCAGTGATTCGAAAGTGACCATGAAATCGATTCTGAGCGGGGCAGAATATGAGGCTCCAGTGAGAGTCCGAGATCGGTGACGGCTTCGTTTATGGGCACTTCGAGTTGGAGCGCATTCGATGTACCATCAGGATGAGTCGTCACAGAAATGGTGGTCTGCTGATTGAGTTGCGTGAAACTCGGAACCTCTTCTGAAGTAAGTTGTGGTGGGCTTGCAAAAAATGACAGGGTGACAGAGGAAATGAACAAGCCGACTAGTAACGCGGCGATGAAATTGCGACCTAGACTACGCTCCATCCGTAGTCGTAGACTACGCCCGGTTTGTGAACTGTTCGACGCGTTGCGCTAGACGACAGAGTCGTCGTCCGGTGACAAAGGATATGCGATGCGCTCGCAGACGCCGCCCCATGGACGGGGTGGCACGCGCCAAGCAGGCGGCCGGAATCGCCGCCTGCGATTTCGTAATCGATGGAATGGATGTCGGCCTCGGTACAGGCTCCACAGTCCGCTACACCGTCATCGAACTCGGCCGTCGAATGGATGAGGAGGGGCTCACCATCCGCGGAGTTCCGACAAGCGTGGAAACGGCAGAACTGGCGACCGAACTTGGAATCCCTCTACTCGACTGGAATGATGTCACAACACTCGCTGTCACCATCGATGGGGCGGACGAATTCGACTCCGAATTTCACCTGATAAAAGGGGGCGGCGGGGCCCTAACTAGAGAGAAGATAGTGGCTCAGATTTCTGAGGCGATGGTGGTGGTCACAGACCCGAGGAAGGATGTTCAGACCCTTGGCGCATTCCCACTTCCGGTCGAGGTTTTGGCGTTTGGCTGGGAGGTCACGGCTCGCCATCTCGGGGCGCTCTGCCCAGGGGAGGTTGTCCGGCGCGGCGGTGAGGTGCCGTTCGTCACTGACAATGGGAATTTCATCATCGATTGTCACTACGGGCCCACCATCTCTGATCCGGTCGGTCTGGAAAGCCAAATCCGAGGCGTCGCAGGGGTGGTCGAGGTCGGCCTTTTCACTCACATGGCGGATGCGATTGTGATCGGCAGCGAGTCCGGCGTCGAAACTCGAATCAAGTCCGGCGGCAGACTCGATTAGAGGGTGGTCAGCGTCGCGGTCAAATAGGGGAGGCGTTCCCGCCGTGGTGGGCCATTAGCTTAGTCAGGTAGAGCGACGGACTCTTAATCCGTAGGCCGCGGGTTCGAACCCCGTATGGCCCGCCTCCATGATACAATCAACGAGAGTGGGCGGTCAATTGGTGATTGTAGTCCCGGCTTCGCCACGGATTGCCGGTAGCGCCTGTCCGGGTTGACAGAGAACGACCACCATTTTCGGGTCGTTCTGCTTTGCAGCCAACATCGCTTCGACCTTGGGGCCCATGCTTCCGGCTGGGAACT
>CAUZJP010000160.1:0-3969 GCA_963580235.1 Candidatus Thalassarchaeaceae archaeon | reverse complement strand
TACCTGAGGAGTTGTGCATCTGTCAAGAAATAGCAAAGGAGCAGCAAAAGGCAGTCATTTCAGTTGTTAGAAGGAGGTATGGAAAGATGGTGACAATTGTTGAGGGAATCGATGATTCCGCAATCGACATCGGCCAACTCGCCAAGATCCTCAAGTCGGCTTGCGCCAGCGGTGGCACGGTCAAGGACCGAACCATCGAACTGCAGGGTGACCACAAGAAGAGGGCCGCCAAGATACTCGAGCAGAACGGTTACCAGGTGGAGGTGCGCTGAATGGAGACCATGCACATGTCTTGGCTCGCTCGCACGCTCACGGTTGTGGGCTCACCTGACCCCTCTCTTCTCGGACGCAGCGGTGTCGTGGTTGAGGAGAGTCGCAACATGCTGACGATTCAGAACGACATCGGTCAACAGCGGTTGGCAAAGAATGTCATCCAATTCACAATCGATGGTGGAGAGCCAATCGACGGTGCACAGGTCTGTCAGAGGCCCGAGGACCGAGTCCAGAGAAAGTACAGGAGGAACTGAAATGCGAGACATTGGCGTTGAAGTGGAGTCCCCCGCGGGTGACTGGGATGGCGACAAGAACTGTCCGTTCTACGGTTCACTCCGTCTGCGCGGCCAGATTATCGAGGGAACCGTCTCTCGGCTCGGAATGATGAACACCATCGTCGTCGAGCGCCAGCACATTCGCCACATGGTCAAGTTTGAGCGTTATGAGAAGCGCACTCGTCGCTACTCAGCTCATCTGCCGAGTTGTATCGGTGAAATCAAGGTCGGCGACCAAGTCCGCATCATGGAGTGCCGACCGCTCTCCAAGACCGTCACCTTCTGCGTGATTGAGCGAGGTGATGCAGAATGAAGGGCCTCGCCGGTCGAGTAACCCGCGGTTTGCCGACTGAGGCACGCCTGAATTGCGTTGACAACAGCGGCGCCAAGATTGTGCAACTGATTTCAGTGCTGAAGATAGGCGGCGTCGCCCGTCGCTATCCTTCAGCCGGTGTCGGCGACATGATCAATGTCACAGTTCGCCGAGGTACGCCTGAGAGGCGCCGACAGATCTTCCGAGCAGTTGTCGTCAGGCAACGCCGCCCATTCCGTCGTGCTGACGGAACTTGGGTCCAATTCGAGGACAACGCCTGCGTATTGGTGTCAAACGATCGCGGAGAATTGATTGGAACCGACATCAAGGGTCCTATTTCTAGAGAGGCAGCAGAACGCTGGCCAAGAATCGCCGCGACGGCGAAGCAAATTGTGTGAGGTGAAATGAATGTCCACTAGAAAGCCAAACAAGCAGCGCAAGGCGAATGCTACCGCACCTCTTCATGTGAAGCGCAAGCGGGTACGCGCCCGCTGCATCGACCCGGCCTTCCCCTATCTGCGCAATGTCACCGTTCGCGTCGGAGACCGAGTTCAGGTTCACCGTGGCGACTGGGGCAACCCCGGTTCCGACAAGGCAGAGGGCGGCAAGCGACTTGGTGCAGCTCGCGGCAAGTCTGGAGCTGAAGGGCAGGTTATCGGAGTTGACGGCAAGAAGGGCAAGGTCTTCGTCGAGGGTGTCAGCCAACCGAAGGCTGACGGCAAGGAAGAGGGAATCGCAGTTCACGCTTCAAATCTCGTCGTTGTCAAGGTGAACGATGGCGACCCTATCAGAATCAAGAAGCTGGAGAGCAGAGAAGGAGGCGATGAGTAATGAGTGCAAGCCACAAGAAACGACTGGCAATGCCCCGAAGTTGGGCCCTGCCGCGCAAGACCACCGTCTGGATTACCAAGCCGAGGCCGTGCGGTCACCCAATCGAACTATGCATGCCACTAGCGGTCATCCTCCGAGATGTGCTGGGCCTCGCTCAGAACCGTCGTGAGGTGAAGAGAATGCTCAGTACTAGAGCGATCCTCGTCGATGGGCGGGTCGAAACTGACCACCTGCGCGGAGTCGGACTGATGGATGTCCTCACCGTGGGCGAAGACCACTTCCGCTGCATCATCGATGCAAACGGCAAGCTTCGCTATCTCTCAATCAACGCCAAGGAAGCAGCATCCAAGGTCTGCCGAATCGACGGCAAGACCACAGTCGCCGGCGGCGTCACCCAGTACAACCTACACGACGGCCGCAACATCCTACTCGACGACGCCAACGCCTACAAGACCGGTGACAGCCTCAGAATCAACCTTCCAGACCAAGAGATTGAAGGACACATCGCCTTCGAGTCCGGCGCAACTGCCTACCTCATCGGTGGGGCTCACGTCGGTACTCTCTGGAAAGTCAATGAGAGAATCGAGAAGAAGTCGACCATGCAGAACGAGGTCTCTTTCGAGGAGTTCGGCACCGTCGAGCGCAATGTGTTCGTCGTCGGCGACGCTCCGCTACCAGGAATCGAGGTGAGTGCATGAGTTCAGTGATGCTTGAACCTCGAATCACCAAGGTGACTGTCAACATCGGTGTTGGCGAAGGTGGTTCCCGACTACAACTCGCTGAGCGAGTGCTTGAACTGCTGACCGGCGGAACTCCAGTCCGAACTATTTCCAAGACGACTAACCGGGACCTGAAGTTGCGGGAGGGTGCGCCAATCGGCTGCAAGGTGACAGTGCGTGACAGTGCGGTTGTCGAGAAATTCCTCAAGGATGCTCTCTGGGTTCGTGAGAACACGTTACCCTCATACAACTTCGATGCCTCTGGAAACCTCTCCTTCGGAATTGCTGACTACACCGACTTCCCCGAGATGAAGTACGACCCTGACATCGGAATATTCGGGATGGACATCAACATCGTTCTCGAGCGACCCGGTCACAGGGTCAGCCGCCGTCGCCGTTACAATAGGAAGGTCGGCACTGGTCACCGTGTGACGCAAGATGAGGCGAAGGCTTGGTTCAAGGGCAAATTCGGCCTTACAATAGTGGAGGAGTGAAGATGGCGAAAGAGGAAGGAATTCGAATCGGTCGCGAATCTGGCTGCCGCAGGTGCGGTCGCAAGCGAGGAATGGTGCGCCGGCATGGGTTGAGGCTCTGCCGTCAGTGCTTCCGTGACATCGCTCCGGAAATCGGATTCAAGAAGTATAGTTAGGAGGTGTGAAGAGATGCAATTCGATCCATTGAACGATGCTTTCACGAGCATCTACAACGCAGAAATGGCTGGCCACTATGAGGTCAGCGTCGCTCCCGCCAGCAAGTTGCTCGGACACATGCTATCCATCATGCAGAGCATGGGCTACATCGGCGAGTTTGAGAAGAATGAGGATGGCCGGGGTGGTGGCTACCGAGTCGAACTGGTTGGTGCAATCAACCGGTGCGGCGTCATCAAGCCCCGCTATTCAGTGAAGCGAGCCGACTATGAGAAGTGGGAGTCCCGCTACCTGCCCGCGCAGGACTTTGGGATGCTTCTCGTAACTACAAATCAAGGTGTTATGCACCATTACCAAGCGAAGGAGGCCCGCATTGGTGGGCGCTTGTTGGCGTATGTGTTCTGAGGTGATAAAATGGTGAAACTCGATCAAATCCGACATGTTGTCGCTCTACCTGAGAGCGTCAGCGTATCATTCGACGACAATCTCGTCACAATCACCGGCGAAAGTGAGTCGATCTCCCGTGACTTCAGCCACAACAAGGTCAACCTCTCACAGGTCGATGGCAACATCATCGTACAGTGCGAACTGCCCCGCCGCAAGGAGAAGGCAATCGCTGGCACATGGCGCGCCCACCTGACCAACATGGTGACAGGTGTCACCGACGGCTTCGAGTACCGACTAAAGGCGGTCTACAGTCACTTCCCCATGGCGCTCTCAGTCAACGGAAACATCTTCCAAATCAACAACCTGTTCGGTGAAAAAGTGCCACGCAAGGCCGACCTCAAGTGGACGCCAAGTGATGTTCAGGTGAGAGTTGAGAACAAGGTCGATGTCATCGTCACCGGAGCAGATCGCGAGAAGGTCGGCCAGACAGCTGCAATCATCGAGCGGGCCTGCCGGATTCGCCG
>CAUZJP010000159.1:0-3975 GCA_963580235.1 Candidatus Thalassarchaeaceae archaeon | reverse complement strand
CTCAATCCGCGGCTAGGGGTTGACGGAGTGCTGATGACGATGCACGCTCCCACGCTTCTCAACGCACAGGTCGCAGCCCAACTCAGGGAGACCTTCCCAGACCTCATCGTCGACCCTCCGGTTCGACGCAACATTCGCCTCGCCGAGGCACCCTCCCACGGCGTCCCGATCCATGTCCACGCCCCCAACAGTGCGGGTGGGCAGGACTATTCCGCACTCGCCGATTCGCTGATGAAGCGTTGGGGGTTCGGTGAGGACAATGAGTGACGGCCCGAAGAAGCGGAAGAAGGGACTCGGGCGTGGGCTTGACGACCTGCTCGCTCAGCATGATACCGACCTACCATTCTTGGCAGCATACGGAGAGGCTTCGGGTGAGCATGAGGGGGGAGTTCCCCCTTCAGCTGGAGTGGACGACCCAACCGAACTTCTCAACGCAATCGAAAGGCTGCTCATCGCCACACTCGGAGCCGACACGGTGGAATCGAGTAGCGGTGTGGTAACTGTCGGTGACTGGCTGGATGCTAGAATAGACGAAACTGGCAAAGTTGCCATCGAAGTGACCGGCGAGAGCCTACCACTGGTACCCTCAGACTTGGCAGCACCGGGACTGGTTGAGGGAAAACTCTCTGAAGATCGCTCTTCAGCGGCAGTCAAGATTGTTCAATGGGGACTTGAGTCCCGCCGTTATCTCGGCAGACTATGCGAGCACCACACGCTTACTCTTTGAGAACGAGGATGTCTTCCAACGCCTTGCGCTGGATCTCTGGGACCTCAGCTTCATCAGCAGGATAGCCAACTGGCATCAGAAGCATCGCCGTCTCATGCTCGGGCCGTTTCAGAACTTCACCGAGGAACTTCATCGGCGAGGGTGTGTGGGTCAGCGTCACCAGTCCCATGTTGTGAATCGCCGCGATGAACATCCCGGCAGCAATTCCACAAGACTCCTGAGAATAGTAGGTCGGCCCCCACTCACCGTTTGAGCGAAGTCGCTTTGTGTGGCGGAAAAGCACAACCACCCATGGTGCATCGGTGACATGTTCCTTGATTGCGTCAGTGCCCAAGGGAGTCAGGACCTCTTCCCAGGACTCGGGCATCCGCTCTTCGTAGAACCTCTTCTCCTCGACCTCGGCTGCCTCCCGAATGCGCCGCTTCAAGTCATCGTTCGAAACTGCGACGAAGGTCCACGGCTGGAGATGCGCCCCAGATGGTGCAGTACCACCGGTCAGAACCGCCTTCTCAATTAGTTCCCGCGGCACTTCGCGTGTTGAGAAATGGCGAGTAGTCCTCCGTTCAGCTAGGTGTTCGTAGAACTCATCAGCGCGCTTGGCCATATCTGCCGCCGACAACTCGTGAAAGACCAGCGGAACGAACCCGGGCTGTTCGGTCATGCCCCCCCGTAGGAAGCAACCACGCATCAACGGTTCTCAGCGTCGGTGCCGCAGTTTGAGCAGGCGAGTGCGCCCATCGGGTCCCAGGCGGGAAGCACTGTTGGTTCGGTTTCGAGGGCGGCAACCATCTCCTTTGAGAGGTAGGATTTGTGAGCCGCGATTTCGAACATGTATTCGTCAAACCAAGAGTCATTCATCGTGTAGAAGCCATCCCTTCCGCTCTGTTTTGCACCCCAAGAATTCTCGACCCGCCATCTGCGAACCCCCTTGTCGGTGACATCAACTCCGGTGAACAGCATCGCATGGGTCATCAGCGAGTGGTGGTAGTCCAACCGCTGCCGCTTGTCGATGCCGAACTCGACGCCGTACATCTCCTCGAACTCAAACAGCTTTGCATCCCAGAGCCCAAGAGAACGGTGCATGTGCTTTCCAGTGTCACAGCCGAACCAGACAGTCTCGCCATCTTCCAAAATTCGCCGAGTGATGTCTTTCATCTCATCGATTTCGATGTTGAGGTATTCGACCGGTGGGCCGCCGTAGACATTCTGCAGGAAGTCGACGGTGTAGGTCTGCAACTTTGGGTTGCGAGGGTCGTTGACGAGGCAGACATAGTTGTCGTAATCGATTGTCACGAACTCGTCGCGGAACTCGATTGGAGTCATCGTTCCTCGGGTGTGGAACTCGCCGTCCTTGTCTCGCCACTGCCAGTCGAACTTTTCGGGGGGTGTGCCCAAATGCGTGCAGAGCATTCGCCAGATGTCCCCCATTCTCTCCTCCTTGTGGGCTCGGGCTTCCTTCGCTGTGCCTCCGCCATCCATGATGCCTCGAATCTCGCAGGCTATTGAGCGGATGAGTAGTCGGAGATTGGCGTTCATGTAGCGGGTAGAGGAGGATGACTGAGACTCTGGATATGCTGCTTTGGGAACCACGCCATGCTTGTTGATGACATTGATAGCCATGTTCCACTGACCTCCGTCTTCGCTTGGATGGTCGAGGATGAAGCCGATGGTGCGGTCGTCGAGCGGGCGGTCGGCCGTCGCGATGATCGCCTCCAAGTTCTGGTTGGCCCGTTCGAACTTGTCCCAAAAGTGGGAATGTGCCTGAGAGAACTCGAACTCCTTGATGCCCATTTTCTCCATCGCACCGGGTCGCATCAGGTTGAGCACCGCGAACAGCCAACATCTTCCGGATGCCTTCTGGTTGGTCGCTTTCCAGTCATCAATCTTGGTCGAGAAGGTGAAGTCGGTGTTGGCGACCACCTCGCGAGATAGAGCGATGTTCACGACTGAGGTTGTAGTCACCGCGTTTTGCACGATGCGCGCCCCATCGTCATTCTTGAACGCCTTTCGAAATTCCTTAAGTTGTTTTTTGGTCACTTTTCCAGACAAGTTACTCACCTTTGGTGAGTCGACTCCCATCAGCGACGCTCCTAAGAGATTCCCGAAGCGAGCAGAGGTGACCGACAGCCGCTCAGTCGCGCCGAATAACAGCCGCTCCGAGCCCGAGCGCAGAGAGAACCCCGACCAAACCGATGGCAGGCAGTACACCACCATCTCCAGTGGAGCAACCGCCGCCTCCCGTCTCTTCGCCGGCAACCCAACAGTCGGACCAGATCTTGCCGCCGAAGCCAGTTTTAGGATAGTTGCTGCTGTTTCCGTCAGCAAAGCTCAGGGTGACTTTGTAGTTCACATAGGAGTGTTCATCGACAGGAGTCATCGCGCCAGTCCACTGTATTCCATCAGTCGAGCCAGAGAGGTTTTCGGGGACCGGGGTCAGACAGATACCGGTGTTGATGCAGACCTGCCAAGTCCAGGCGACGGTTGTACCGTTTGAGGCAGCTTCGTCGGTCAGCGTAATCGTGATGTCGAACACATCTCCATCGTGAGAGATGCCGGGAGTGTCTATCGTAGCAATCGGAGTCTCGGAGAGATCAATCACCTTGTTAATTCCAGCTTCACTAGCGGAGGCGAGCGGAAGCAGGAGCAGGGCACAGAGTGCGAAAGCCAAAACTCGTCGCATGGTGTAACCGGCTCCCTTCTCGTTCATCAATCCTCACCTTACGAGGTAGTCTGAAGATTACAACTTCACTTGTAGAATCGCAGCGGACACAACCTATCGGTCACAATTCCAGTTCCCACAGTTCGTCGCCGATGAAATGGATGGATTTGACCGCTTTTCCAGAGGTCGCGGCAATCATCTCCTCGGCTGACATCATCGCCCATCCGATGGTCAGCGGTTTACCGTGTTGCTGGTCTCTAATCCAAATCAGGTCACCCGCCTCGATACAGCCGCAGGCGTTGTGGATTCCTGCCGCCATGCAGTCCGCCCCGTTGAGAAGAAACGGAATCGCTCCATGATCCACCTCGCACCACTTTCGCTCCGGCTCCCATGCCAACACCCCTCTCAAGGTGGGGAACGCAATCCTCTCCTTTGCAGAATCGTCGTCAGAATCGGTGTCGGGTGGCGCCACCTCCATCGCAAGCGGTGACTTGTCGACGATGAGCAGCGACCACGGTCCGTACTCTGCCTGTTCGAGGAATGCCGATGAGAGGTCGACTTCGATTGAGACCGGATCGGTCAGGCGGTC
>CAUZJP010000158.1:0-3976 GCA_963580235.1 Candidatus Thalassarchaeaceae archaeon | reverse complement strand
GTGAGCGCACCTGCTGCGCAGGCGGACCTGATTCACCACTGGACATTCGATGAGAGCAACGGCACCACTGTCGCCGACTCGGTAGGGGCAACCGACCTGACTCTGTTCGGCAGCAACAATGGCAGCGGTTGGCAGCAATGCCTGTTCGGCAACTGCTACGCCTTCGATGGCAGCGACGACTACGCCAAGGTCGATGTCAACGACTGGGGCGGCGACTTCTCCGTCTCCCTCTGGGCCAACACCCAGAACTCCAGCCAATCATTGCACTCGTCTGTAATCGCCGTGAACGATGTCGCAGGTGATGATGACTCATTCCAGATTGAAACCAGTGGGGGGAGCAACGGGGACTGGCAAGTCTGGTCAAACTCCACCTACACGATTGGTACGATCGATGATGGAATGTGGACACATCTGGCCGTGACATTCCAGAACAACACCCTGCGCATGTACAAGGGCGGGCTCCTCGTTGGAACCAGTACTGTTCCGGCTGGTGACATTGACAGCATTGAACTCTACAAGATGGGTGTCAACAGGGCGGGGAACACCTACTTTGAGGGACTCATCGATGAGGTGCAGGTCTGGAATCGCACACTGTCCGACGACGATGTCGCCGCTCTCAACGCGAGGGCCGCCTGGGAATGCCCCGACTACAGCGGCGCGGGCAGCGGCGATACTCATGTCGAGCAGGACTACGACTTCGACGACGAGCTGAAGGGCCACGCGTGGATTCTCTACGGCTACGCGATGAAGGATGGCTGGGTGACCGGTGACTATCGCCTCGAAGTAGACGCCTTTGCAACAAACGGCACGCTTCTCTCCACCAACTCCAGCAGCACGAATAGCCTCGACACGAGTTGGAACTCCCGAACCGTTCGCTTCCGACCGCACGCCGATGCAACCTCGTTCAAGGTGAGAATGGTCGCTTCCTTCGAGAATGTCAGTCGTAACGGTTCAGTCTACTTCGACACGATGAACCTGCGCGCTATTCGCCCTCACTTCCAATGGGTAGACGGCAGCATCGCAGAGACCGCAGTCAGCACCGGAGGGAGGACCTTTGCATTGGGGGCAGGGTACGGCCAGAGTCTGGTGGCGGACCTCTTGGAGGACGGCGTCTCGGGGGTCAAGGGGTATGTCTACGAGCCCTATCTGTCGGCAATCGGCTATCCGAACATCCTTCTGCCATACTACGCGTACGGCTACAACTTCGCCGAGGTGAACTATGCGGCCAACCCGATGATATCCTGGATGGGGACGGTCGTTGGTGACCCGAAGATGGCACCATACTCAGACATCCTCCATGATGTCGATCTCGAGGCGGTGCGAACCAATGGAACCCTCTCAATCGGCGTGAACGGCAGCATCGAAGTGATTCTCCAGAACCTCGCTCCGGGAGCGGCGAACGGCTCGCTCGAAGTAAGGGACCGCTTCGGAAACGCTATTCTCGCAAATCTGAGTCTGCAGATGCCGCCAGGCGACCAGGTGGGTTCGCGTGCAATCATTTCCGTCAATCTGACTCCTACCCGCGTTGGGTTCAACGAGTATGTCGTGGTCTATGTCGCGAAGGACTGGAAGAACCCCGAGAGAGTGGTCGACAACAACATCGCAATTCTCAACCTTGAGGTGAACCAACCTCCGGTCGCCGAGTCCCTAATCTGTTCCACCTGGACCACACACCGGGGGGATACGCTAGGTTGCACGACCACGGTCAGCGATGACTTCGGGGTAGTTCGGGTAAGACTCGGTTGGAGGGTGAACAATTCAGCTGATAATTGGACATTCATCGAGGCGAGCAGCACCGACTCGCTGGAATGGTACTCCAGCCTCCATGTCCCTGTCACCGTTCCGGAAGGCAGCTTTGACCTCATCACAGAGGTTAGAGATGCACAGGGGCTGGTAGACCTGCTGCAACTCGACGATTCCCTAAACATCAGCAACGCCCCCCACACTTGGTACGGCGTCTATGTCGAAGGTGTTGATGACCCGACATGGAATGGGGTGACTGCGCTCCCATATGTCGGACCGATTGATGTCGTGAGGGCTACTGACATCGTTCTCAAAGCGTGTGTCATCGATGCTGACCACGACCCGGACAGCGAGATTCCGATGATCATCACGACCCGCGGAGCCGTTACCGGTGTTGAACCGACAGAGAGTGAATTTCCCGATGTCTTCTGCTACCTTGCCAACTGGCGGATGGAATGGGGAGACCCCGCAAGGGAGGTAACTGTGGATCTCTTTGATTCGTCGGGGAACCTATTCACAACCCGCTCGTTCACCATCCGCGACGAGCCGTTTCAACTCTCAATGTCACTCCAAAATGAGCGCGGTGACGTGTTACAACTCGCCGAAGGTACCCATCCCCTTGGACAGGAGTCACTAATCTTGGAAGTAACTGACTCCGATGACCCACTGGAATCATCCTACGAATTTGATTGGCGAGTGACTTGGCCCGGGCAGGCGACTGATTCCTTCTCATCGACTCTTGAGGATGACGACTTACCTCTCTCAGAGTGGGTGTTGCCGTCGCCAGGCGCCGGGCTGGAGGCTGGTGAACTTGAGATTGAAGTCGCAATCACTTCAGATTCAGGACTTCTTCAGGTTTTCAACCACACCTGGACGGTTCATCGACAATCTCCAGAATTCTACGAAGTCGGACTTTGCACGGATGGCGGGCAGTCATTCGACGACATCATCAGGGGGAGGGAGTACCTCGGATACATCGCGCTCGACCCTCATCGGGAGATTGTGAGTGTCGTGGCGAGCATCAGTCAGAGCGGCATCACAGCCCCCATCGAGACCTTCCTCACGACCGAACAGCAACTACCCGATGGTTGTGGACCCTCCGTCGCAGACTGGACCGACGGCAGTTGGTACTACGGCCCGATGGAAGAACGAGACGCTCAATTCCTGCGCGGCTTCAGGTTCCGAGTCGGGAATGAGTTCTCCTCAGGAGAGGCGACATTACTCTACAGCGCAAGCGACATCGATGGGCTGCGTGGCGTACTTGAACAGGAGCTCACCATCCACTTCGGTGAGCCGATTATCAACTCACAGAGTGGCGAGCCGGTGATTGGCGAACTTCGAGAGATGGCAGCGAGTGTCAGCGATCCGGACGGCCATGATGATACGAGTTGCACATTCATCATCGTCGACTCAAACGGAACTACGGTGATGGAAGCGGAGGGGCCGCTCAAACCCGACGGGACATTCAGCGCAAACTGGCTCGCCCCAGCCATCGGTTCACCCTTCACCTCAACCATCGGATGCACAGACCCTCAAGGCCAACAGACTGCCCACACACGAGAGGGAATCATTCCTTCGGAGCCGTCAGTGATTACTGATGACGGAAATGGTGGGCAGGAGAACCAGAGCACACAACAGGAGGCGAGTCGAATCTCGACATTCGTCGCCTCCATCGCAGCAATTCTCCTGTTGCTGATTGGAGTGACCGTAGCCTTCGTCACTCCACGCGGGCGCGAGGAGGAGGTCATCGGGGAAGTTCAGGAAGAGGAGTTTTCAGAGTGGTCCGCTCCCGATGATTCGCGGTTGGAGGGCGAGCAGAGTGTGGCGCTTTCCGAAATGGCGATGAGTGAGTTGGGTGACCCTCAGGACTTGTCGGAGGAGGACAGCCACACCAACGAAGGTGACGAATCTGATGAAGTGGCTGAAGTTCTCAACTCTGGGGAGGACGAGGAGGAGCAGGATGAGATTGAGGATTGGTTCGCAGAGCGGGTTGGTACCGGCACTGATGAGGCCCCAAAGGATTGAATGGGCAACTTGAGTCGGCCAAACCATGGCAGTAGGATATGTTCTCATCAATGTCAGTCCGGGCACAGAATTTGAGGTCTACAGCACCATCAAGGAATTGGAGATTGTCGAGGATGCAACACTACTCTTTGGAGACTACGATCTGTTGGTGAAAATGACTGCTGACAGCATGAGTGAAATCGCCGCAGGAGTGGTCCAACAAGTCCGA
>CAUZJP010000157.1:0-4021 GCA_963580235.1 Candidatus Thalassarchaeaceae archaeon | reverse complement strand
CTGCACCGACTGCGGCTCCAGCCACAGCCTCAGCGGTGTCCATAGTGGCGTGAAGGGTCGCTCGCCCCCCCGGCTCATCTCTGATCAGTTTCCCTGAGTCGATGTGGATGACTCGAGTTGCATACTTCGTCAGAGCGAGGTCGTGGGTGACGATGATGGCTGTAATTTTCTCCTTACGACACGCCTTGACTAGGACCTTCATGACCTGTGCCGTAGTTTCTGAGTCAAGGTTTCCAGTTGGTTCGTCACCTAGCAGTAGTTTCGGCTTCTTAGCCAGACTCCTAGCGATAGCGACGCGTTGCTGTTCACCACCTGAGAGTTCTGAAGGGAATCTGTTCTCCTTGTCACCGAGCCCGACCAGATTGAGCATTTCGACAGCTCTCTTCGTGTCTCGACCTCCGTGAATGTCTTGGGCAAGTAGAACATTCTCCAGGACGGTCAGGTCTCCGAGGAGATTGAAGAATTGGAAGATGTATCCCACATTTTCTCTGCGGAAAGCGGTCATCGCCTCAAGTTGCTTCCCTCGGTAGTAACCGCGATAGGTGTTCACGGGAAGCGTGACAATGGCTATTCCCAAGTTGATCAAGGAAGCGGGTGGTGCCGTCAATGGAATGAGAAGCGGATGAGGTGTGGGGATACTCACCCTCAGCCGTTCTTCTGACTCATCAGATTGTGGGACTAGGCTCCCGTCGAATCGATACTCACCACCGGTCGGGCTGTCCAATGCGGAAACCACATTGAGCAGTGTTGTCTTGCCAGAACCCGAAGGTCCCAGAAGCATGACAACCTCGCCTTCCTCAATCTCCAGGTCGACTCCGTCTAATGCCCGTACCAGGACATCACCGGTTACGTAGTGTCGCTCAATTCCTGACAATGACAACAATGCCATGGTGGGCCGAGATGACGGCACCCTATACGGGTGCCGCTGGAACGGTTCACCAATCACCTCTCCCTCGCCGGGCACCAATTGAATAGGAATGCCTTCATTGGCCGAGTGGGGGGGTGTCGTTTGCGCGAGGTAACCATCTTTTGGAAGCGTCCGCGGCTCTACCGAATTTCTGTTGGAGATGTGTGTGATATCTTTGAACACGCAATATTCCTCGGCTACATTGAACGCAGCCCAAAGGTTGTGAGAGCCATTGTTCGTTGTGTCTGTGTCGAGGGCAAGACTCCCCACGACATCAATGCCCTCAGCGACTTCGAACTCGATGAAGTTTTGACCGAGCCGAGCAAACTTGAACCCGCCTGGATAGTTGTCATCACCTTTTCCCATCCACTCAGTCTGCTCTCTGCAAAGGTCGGCCGACTTACGATTCGCCCCGGCTCTCGACTGGATGCCAATGGTTTGCATTACATCATCCGGGGTAGCCCAATCGCCATTCGCATCGTAGTGACGGCAGCTCGCATGATGCTACGGCCAGACAGAATCTCTGCGACTTCAATTACGCAGGAGGATATGGAGGGCAACTCGTTACTATCTGAACGGCAGATGGAGGTTTTGAGGGCTGCATGGGATGAGGGATGGTACGACATTCCGAGGCAAATCACACTAGGTGACCTTTCGAAAAAACTCGGCCTTGGAAGGAGTACCGTGTCAGAACATCTAGTGCGCTCAGAGGGCACCATCATCGACTACTTCCTGCATGGTGATCCCACCCTCTTCGAAGACATCGGCGACTCCGACTGAGGTGGTGTGAATGTCAATCCCCCGGTTTGTCGGCGCGCATGTATCGGCTGCCGGCGGAGTAGAATTGGCGCCCGAACGGGCGAACTCAATCGGTGCCAACTGCATGCAGATTTTCAGCGCCAATCAGAGGCAGTGGATACCAAAGCCACTCAGTGAAGAGCAACTAGATTCGTGGTGGTCAGCATGTCCTTACCAAGGGGTTGAGCGAGTCATCGTCCACGCATCTTACCTGCTGAATCTCTCAGCTACCGACGACGACAAGTTGGAGAAGTCGCGGAACGCACTTTGTGAGGAGTTGGAACGCTCTCAACGGCTCGGAGTGCACGGTGTCGTACTGCATCCTGGAAGCCACCTTGGTGAGGGCGAGGATGTCGGTGTCAAAGCAGTGGCAGAGAGCCTCGACGACATCCTCGAGAGAACCGCTGACCTGAGCGGTCCCTGGATCTGCGGAGAGCGTGATGAGCCGGTCCGCATTCTTTTGGAGAACACAGCTGGTCAGGGGACTAATCTCGGCTATAGATTCGAACACCTCGCTGATATGCGCCGTTTCGTCAAAAGTGAGCACCGGCCGAGAATCGGCACCTGTATTGACACCTGCCACGCCTTCGCTGCGGGTTACGACATCACCACCAAATCAGGCTGGGACTCGACCTGGCGCGAATACGACGAGAAGGTCGGCATCGAGACTGTCGGAGCCTTCCATCTGAACGACTCACAGAAGGAGTTGGGCAGCCGGCGAGATCGCCACGCTAGCCTCGGTGAAGGGGAGATGGGTGAGACCCCATTCCGCCTCCTCGTAAATGACCCAAGATTCAGAGATGTTCCGATGGTTATGGAGACGCCTTCAGGCATGGAAGGTTGGGCACGTGAAATCGTCTCTCTTCGAGATTGGGCTCGTACTCCCGTAGTCTGACCACATCGATTCTGCCCGATGTTGTCTGCCCAAATTCCACATTTTTAGCATTCAACATCGACACAATACACAGAGGCGAAGTTTTTGGAGGGTTTGCGCCCCCCTAGGGGCGCAAGGGGAGTTTGGGATGTCTGAGACTCAAAATGTTAGCGAATTGAAGAGTCATAGAATGAAACAGATACTGCCAGCTGGTAAAGGGGTCTGGGTACCAATCGACCATGGTGTATCCGATTGGCCGGTCGAAGGTCTGGCAGACACCGGGGGGCTGATTGAAAGGCTAACAATAACCGGAGGCGCTGACGCCATCGTCTGTCACCGCGGACCTCTGGCTTCGTTTGCCAATGTGCCTCCTGCCAACTGGAAGGGTGGCTGGGTGTTGCACCTCTCTGCCTCGACTCGCCATGCAGGTGAATCCGTCGGCTACAAAGTGTTGGCCGGTGACTTAGCAACTGTAGTTCTCAGCGCTCTTGAGCGGGGCGCAGTTGCAGTCAGTGTACAGGTCAACCTCGGTGATGAAAATGAGCCTGAGATGCTGGAAACATTATCACGAATCGCCGACGAATGTCAACCGTTGGGTGTGCCACTGCTCGGCATGATTTATCCTCGCGGTCCCAATCTCTCACCGCTTCCGGACGACCAGACCAATGGCGTCGCTCACGCCGCAAGAATCGGTTGGGAACTTGGCTGTGATATCGTCAAGGTGCCTTGGACCGGCTCTCCAGAATCATTTGCCGAGGTCACGAGTGCGGTACCGATTCCAGTGCTAGTTTCTGGTGGACCAAAAACCGACGATTTCAGGGTGGTTTTGCGCACGGTTAGAGATGCCATGGCGGTGGGTGCATCCGGTGTTTGCATGGGGAGACAAATCTTTGGCGATGCGGATCCAACCGCGCGGCTCAGAGAAGTTCGTGAGGTAGTACACGGAATCCCCTGGGACGCGGACGGACGGTTCAAATTGGATATCGAGGAAGCGGATGGTTTGGATGAATTGTACGACTCTTTCAAGGCCAATCTAGACCGCTACGAAGGCCAGTGAGGTGTCGATTTGCAACTTTGGCTCTCTGCTAGTTCTGACAGCCCTGAGCGGCCTGCCGACGCGCTCATCCTTCCACAAGGTGAACAGCCTCCCGAGTGGGCCTCGGGCATTCCTACCTTCACCTCAAGCGATGGTGCACTTACAGATGGTGAGGGCAGGACCTTGGGCGCCTGCATTCTGATTGAAGATCAAGATGGGCAGGAGGCTGCGTTGGAATTTGTCGGCCTCGCCCAGTGGCTGCTGCTCGACTGTTTGGATTGGACCATGATTCCGCTTGAGAACTTGGTAGCAGCAGCGCAGGGAAGCGGCACAAAAATCGCTGCGTGCATCCACGAAGAGTCACAGTTGCAGGGCGCAACTTTCGCCCTGCAGAGCGGAGTCGATG
>CAUZJP010000156.1:0-4024 GCA_963580235.1 Candidatus Thalassarchaeaceae archaeon | reverse complement strand
AATCATGCACGCGCTAAACGCTGAATTGTTCATTCCGATTCTTATCGGAATCATTTTTGTCGCCGCAGTGATGCACATACGCACCAACAAGCGCCGCCGCGCACAAGTGCTGTTCAGTGACTCACTTGCCTTCTTCGGTGGCGATGTCAAAGAGGCTGAAGAAATCGCTTGACCCGCCCCAACAAATACCGCTCTCAAGTAATGTTGGAATAGCGACTAGCGAGTTGCAGGCCGATGTAGTAGGCCCCTATTGTGAACAGGCAAGCTAGTCCGAGCGCTGGCCAGAATTCCATCCCCCTGCGAAGGAGCACCGGAAACGAGAGGAAGAGGGTTAGCGACGGAATCACGAGATAGAGAATTCCTGTGGTGAAGTCGGCGACCTGTTCAACATCTGAGGTATCGTTGTAAAGCCAAATTATTGCCATGATTGATACTAGTGGGACTGAGATGATGAGCGCACCGAGCAATTCGTTCTTCTTCGCCACCTCACTCGCAGCGACGATCAAACCTCCAGAGACCAAGGCACGCACTACCAATTGCATCCAAGCCATGTGTGGGCCGCGCATAGGGCACTCCCTTGACTTGTCGGCTTCAGTGAGAGAATTCCTTCGTCTTCTCGACCAAATCCATGCCACGCACGCGGAAGATACCGAAGGGTACCACGGCGACGCTCGCCACGACCACTCCCACAGCTGTCATCAACACGATGTCCCATTGTATGGGGAAACTCATCGTGAATGCCCAGTTGCTGAACGCAGCACCCATCCATTCGGCCGCTGCAATCGAGGCGACAGCGCCTACAACTCCTCCAATGATACCGATCACGAGATGTTCGAACAGCATTATTGTGACCAGTCTCGACGAAGATGCGCCGAGGGTGCGCAGCGTGGCGAACTCGTTGTCGTGCTCGGTGATGTTTATCATCAGCGTGTTGAGCAGAACGGCGATGGCGATGAGTGCACCGACGAGGATGAACACTGCGAATAACTTCTTGGAGGACTCCCACGACTCGTCCATCACCTTGACCATCGTCTGCTTGTCGATGATGGAGGCGACCCCATCGACCTGACTGAGGCTCGAATCGTTGACGATGTCTGCCTCTCCGATGTTGCGTAGGTAGAGCACATTGTGCGCATTCTCGCCAATCACCCCTGTACCGTCCAACAGATCACCATGGTGGACCCAGACCGAGCGTTGTGCCTCATCGACCACTCCCACGACCTTGAAGCGGAATTTGGTAATCCCCAAACGCACCTCAACCTCATCCCCGATGTTCCATCCAAGGAACTCGTTGACGCCGGAGTCGACCACCACTTCGGGAACCGACGCACCAGGGTTGGGTAGATGACCATCGAGTAGTCTGGAGGTATGCATCGTTGCACCGGGTTCCACGCTGAATCCCTCCATCAAATGGAGCATCATGATGCGCGATTCTCCCGAGGCGTTGATTGGCGCCTCGAAAGCCCACTCTGCGGAGTATGAGGCATTGTTCTCTTCGACCCAAGTTCTTAGGTCCTCGTTGTTGAGTGGATTGCAGCCAACCTTGAGGTCCCAAGTATCCGCTTCGTGAGTCTCCTTCATCCACTGCAGCATCCCTTCGGTGATCATCGTCATGCTGCTCACCAAGATTAGGGAGAGGCCTAGACCGAAAACGGTCATCGTCAGTCTTCCGGGGTTGCGGAAGGTCGAGCGGAATCCGAGTCCCATGGAGGGTGGCATCCCGCTTGTCGCCCAAGCGACGAAGGGGTTTGGTTTGGCGCCAGCCTGTTGTCTCATCACCTCGAGTGGAGATAGTTTGACAGCCTTGCGCGCGGGTAACAGGCCGAACAGCAGTAGAATGGCTAGGACGGAGCCCAGGACCATGAATGAGATGTCGTCGTAGTGATTTTCTACGACCACCGGCATGGCGGCAATGAAGTCGAAGTACCACTCGGTCATCGCCGCTGACAGGTAACGGCCGAGCCAGACGCCCACAGCGCCACCCACCAATCCGTGGAAGGCCGGCACCGTGAGGTACGACATCAACAGGGCTGGAGATTTCACGCCGATGGTGCGCAACACCGCAATTTCCCTACTTTGACGCTTGACCAGCCGCTCAAGGCTGATGCTCATCACCAGAGCCGAGATACCTGTCAGCAACACAAGGAATACCGGTGTAGTCTTCTTCGCACCTTCCAAGTCCTGACGCATCGCCTCGACGCTCCAGATGCTGCTGCGGTCTGTGGTCTGCACCTTGTCAACTCCATGCTCACCGAATTCCTCGTCGAGGCTTGCACGCAGTCGGTCGAGTTCCTCGCCTTCGTTTTCCATAGTGTCTTGAAGATTGTAGTCTGGTGTTCCCTGAATGTCGATCAGCATCGAGTTTCGTAGGTTGGTTTCCAATCCCAGATTGCTCAGCAGTTCCTCCACGGGCATGTAGACCACGGCGAGGTTCCCCATCGCCATCACCAACTCACCATCGTCGACCGTGTAGAAGATGTGATTGGCGTGGTTGGCATATCCTGTGACATTGAAAGAGACCTCTTGGCCGCCCAAGATCAGAGTCACTTGGTCTCCAGTAGCGATGCCGAGATGACGGAACATGTTCCTATCAACCGCTACTTCCCCTGTAGCCTCCGGCATTTCGCCCGAACCCTCGTCGAACCATGGAATGCTGACTTGCGCACCAGAAACGAACCCATGGGCGATGAGCGTGATGTTCTCGCCCTCGGGGGTGATGAATTCCTCGCGATGGGTGTAGTGAGTGTCACACCTGTTGATCGCGAGATCAGTGCCAGAATATTCCACAGTCACATTTTCGCATGCCGCCATCATGTCGGACTCGTTGTATCGAAATCCCGGGAGCGCGGTGACCACCACATCAGCGAGGTTCGTTTCGCGGTAGAAGTCATCGTAGACCAACTCGGCATTGCGTGCATGCTCCCACATCATGACACAAAGTGAACTTGCTAAAATGACGAGGACCATGAACAGGGCAGTCAGCATGCCGCCGCGCATCTGACTGCGCACCAACCGCTTGACCAAGAGCCACATCGGAACTTCCTCCTACGCCTCTTCTTCACCAGATTCAGTTTCCAGGATGTTCGAGACCGCACCGGCAATCAAGCCTCCAACCGACTTCGCAGCCTTCTCCACCGCACCGACTGCGGCTCCAGCCACAGCCTCAGCGGTGTCCATGGTGGCGTGAAGGGCCGCTCGCCCCCCCGGCTCGTCGCCAACCAGTTTACCTGAGTCGATGCGTATCACACGCGTTGCGTACTTGGTCAATGCGAGGTCGTGGGTGACTATGATGGCGGTAATCTTCTCCTTACGACACGCCTTGACGAGGACCTTCATCACCCGCGCTGTGGTTTCTGAGTCGAGGTTTCCGGTCAACTCGTCGCCGAGTAGGAGCCTAGGCTTCTTGGCGAGGCTCCGAGCGATGGCGACGCGCTGTTGTTCGCCACCCGACAGTTCGGATGGGAATCTGCCCTCCTTGCCCTCGAGGCCGACCAGATTGAGCATCTCGATTGCCCTCGCCTTGTCCCGGCCGCCGTGTATGTCTTGGGCTAGTAGCACGTTCTCCAGTACGGTGAGGTCGCCGAGGAGATTGAAAAACTGGAACACATAACCTATGTTTTCTCGTCTGAACCCGGTCATATCTTCTAGTGCTGTACTCACTTTCCATCGCAGTATCACTTTGATTGGTAGAGTAAAGACTAGCAAAGTTGAGTTAGCGATGAATTCGGCCAACCAGCCGACCAGTTGAAACGAGGGGTTAGCAATTGTGCTGTGCCGTCTATTCAATGTTCGAATAGGTGGGGCACTTGGCACCAGTTCTCCGTTGAAATGGTAGGTTCCCGAGGTTGGGCTGTCCAATGCGGAAACCACATTGAGCAGTGTTGTCTTGCCAGAACCCGAAGGTCCCAGAAGCATGACAACCTCGCCCTCCTCAATCTCCAGGTCGACTCCGTCTAATGCCCGTACCAGGACATCACCGGTTACGTAGTGTCGCTCAATTCCTGACAATGACAACAATGCCATG
>CAUZJP010000155.1:0-4034 GCA_963580235.1 Candidatus Thalassarchaeaceae archaeon | reverse complement strand
TCCAGTGCAATGCATAGGAAAAAATGGAGGAATGAAGAAAATGAGAGAAATGAAATTGGTGCGAGCCGGCATTCGGCTATTGCTTGTTATGTCTGGGTTGACACTGCTGGCTAGCGTGGTAAGCGCTCAGCTGTCCGGTGACGAACTGGCGGAGAAGGACACCATGGCCAAGTTGGGTGCGGGAATCGCACTCGGTGGTTGTGGTATCGGAACCGGTCTAGGTCAAGGCCAGATTGGAGCAGCAGCAGTCGGTTGGGTCGCTGAAGACGGCTCGAAGTTGGGGCTCGCCCTGATGTTCACCGTGCTGCCCGAGACCATCTTGATGTTCGGATTCATCGCGATGTTCCTATTGTGAGCATCCGTTGGAGATGATTGAACATAGGAGGACGAACCGATATGACATTGGAAGCGCTAGCAAGTGAAATTGCCACGGCTGCGAAGAAGGAGGCGAAAGCCATCACCGACGCCGCCAAGGCGGAAGCCAAGACCATTGTCGGCGAAGCCAAGGATGAGGTCAAGTCGCTACGAGGCGACCTCGTTGCCAAGGCTGAGCGAGAGTGTGCACAGATCGAGACCGAGACCGTCGCTTCGGCCAGACAGGCCAATCAGAAGTCGATGCTCATCGCCCGTAGAGAGGAACTGGATTCTACCAAGGAAACCGTTCGAGAACTGGTTGCTTCAGCCAAGTTGAAGGGGCGCTCAGCCCTGCTGAAGTCACTGCTCAAAGAGGCGAAAGGCGAGGCAGATGAAGGCATGGCCCTGCGGCCAGTCGGCATAGACCGCCCGGCACTGGAGAAGGCCGGGAGTGGCTTCAACATTGGCGAAGACATCGATGGACTCGGTGGCTTCGTGTTGGAGGCTGCGGACGCTTCAATAGTCTTGGACTACCGATTCGACAGCCGTTTGGAGAGTTCCTGGGTCGCAGCTCTTCCAGTGGTGACTACAGAACTATTTGGAGAATAATGAGAAGGGGTGAGAATTATGGCGACAGTAGCAACGGGACAGTCCAATTGGGCTAACGCATCTGCGCGTGGAAAGGCTCGGAAAGCCGGGCTGATAGACCCCACTCGCCTGCGCCAGTTGCTGCAACAGTCACCCGATTCTATTGCCAGCAGCATCGCCGAGTTCGGCTATCGAGCCGAACTCGACCTGTATGCCGACAAGTTGAGCGGCGCCGACCTAGTCGAAACCGCTCTCAACCACAACATGGACCGTGACCTCGCCCAGGTGCTTGGCTTCTGCCAAGGACACCTGAAGAATCTGGTCTCCATCTATGTTGAGAGGTTCACCTATCAGAAGGTGAAGACCGCCCTCAGGGCGATTCGCAGTGGCGTCTCCCTCGAGGAGGTGGCCAGTCATGTCTTGCCTGAGCAGAACGAGGTGAATGCCCCCTGGTTGGAGTTGGTCAACACCTGTGACACCCTGCAGGATGCCGCTTCGGCGCTTGAGGGAACGCAGTTCGGCCGGGCTCTTTTGGAACTCGACGGCAGTGATGACCTGATGGCGTACGAGGACGCCCTCGACCGACACTACTACGCCTCTTCGACCAAGAAGTTGCGAGAGGGCACGACTCGTCACCCGATGCTGCTTCGTTACTTCCGCACGGAGATAGACCACCGTAATGTGATCAACCTGTTCCGTGCTCTAAGACAGGGTTTGTCTGCCGAGCAGCGCAACGAACTGATGCTGAATGGTGGTAAGTCAATCACCTCGACCTTCCTGCGACAGGCGGCCGAGGCTGATAGCGAGGAGGCGCTGCTGGAGATTCTCAGGCGGGCCCCGGGATTCGATGACACAGGCTTCGACGAGGCTCTCATCGCCTACAAGGAAAAGGGAACGCTTGACCCAATCGTCAACATTCTCAGCAGCCAGCGGTTGAATCTGCTGAGTCGCATGAACATGCTGAATCCGCTTTCGGCATTTCCACTAATCTACTACATCGAGAGCAAGGTGCTCGAGGTGCAGAATCTACGCCTGTTGGTGCGTGGCAAGGCGGCGGGCCTTTCCGACGAAATCATCGAGGCGCATCTGGGACTATGAGGAGGAATTTGGAATGGAGATAGCAGTTGTAGGCACTCCCGAGTTCTCCCTCGGTTTCCAACTTGCGGGGATCACCCGCATACTGAACCCGCCAAACGAGGAGGAGATGCAGAATGACTTGCGTCAACTTCTCAAAGACAAGGAGGTCGGAATCGTCGTAATAGATTCGCAAGACCTCCTCAAACTGCCCGACAGGCTTCGCAACCAACTGTCGGACAGCATCTCGCCGACATTCCTAGGTATCGGAACCACCGAAGACACAACGCTTCGGGAGTCGATTCGCAAGGCGATTGGCGTTGATCTATGGAAGTGAACAAGAGAGTAAGGAAGTGAAGAAATGAGTAACGAAGGACAAATCTATCGAATATCGGGACCAGTCGTGACAGCAATCGGAATCGGCGCGCGCATGTATGACATGTGCCGTGTCGGCGATGAAGGGCTGATGGGCGAGGTTATCGAACTGCACGGAGACAAGTCGGTCATCCAAGTCTACGAGGATACTTCTGGCATTCGGCCGGGTGAACCCGTGATCAACACCGGGGACACGCTGTCGGTGCAGTTGGGGCCAGGTCTGCTAACGCAGATCTACGATGGCATCCAGCGCCCACTGGCGACTCTCGAGGAAAAGATGGGTGTGTTCATCACCCGTGGCGTTGATGCTGACGGCCTCGACATGGAGAGGAAGTGGGAGTTCACTGCCACGGTCAAGAAGGGCGACGAAATCAGTAGTGGCGTAGTCATCGGTACCGTTCAGGAAACCGAGACGATTCTGCACAAGGTCATGGTGCCTCCCGGCAAGGGTGGCACTGTCAAGTCCATCAAGTCGGGAGAGTTCAATGTCACTGAGACGGTATGCACCCTCTCAGACGGCAGCGAGTTGGCGATGATGCAACATTGGCCAGTCCGCACGCCTCGTCCCTATGTCCGCAAACACGCTCCAGACACCCCGCTGGTCACCGGTCAGAGGATTCTCGATTTCCTGTTCCCGCTCGCCAAGGGTGGGACCGCGGGTATCCCCGGTCCATTCGGAAGTGGGAAGACGGTCACACAACAGGCTCTCGCCAAGTGGTCAGACGCGCAAATCGTGGTCTACATCGGCTGCGGTGAGCGAGGCAACGAGATGACCGAGGTGCTCACCGAGTTCCCCGAACTAATCGACCCCAACACCGGTAAGCCTCTGATGAACCGCACCTGCATGATCGCCAACACATCAAACATGCCTGTGGCCGCTCGCGAGGCTTCTGTCTACACCGGCGTCACGATTGCCGAGTACTACCGTGACATGGGCTACGATGTCGCCCTCATGGCTGACTCTACCAGCCGTTGGGCTGAAGCGATGCGTGAGATTTCCTCACGACTTGAAGAGATGCCTGGAGAGGAGGGCTACCCTGCCTACCTATCCAGCCGATTGGCCGAGTTTTACGAGCGTTCTGGGCGAGTGGAGACACTCGCTGGAGGAGATGGTTCGATTTCGATTATCGGTGCGGTGTCTCCGCCCGGCGGTGACATCTCTGAACCGGTCAGCCAAGGAACGCTGCGAATCGTCAAGGTGTTCTGGGGTCTAGACGCCGGCCTAGCTCGCCAGCGCCACTTCCCGTCAATCAACTGGCTGCAGTCCTACTCTCTCTACCCACAGGCACTGGACGCTTGGTACCGAGAGAACATCTCCCCAGACTTCCCAGAGGTGCGCACCCAGATCAGCAGCCTGCTGCAGGTCGAGGCGGAACTTCAGGAGATTGTGCAGTTGGTCGGTTCCGACGCTCTGCCCATCGGCCAGCAGTTGACGCTTGAGGTTGCCCGCATGATTCGCGAGTATTTCTTGCAACAGAACGCATTCCACCCAGTGGACACCTACTCCACGCTCAAACTGCAGTACGCCATGACCAAGGCGATTCTAACCTTCCAAGAGGAGTCGAAGAAGGCGATTGCCGCTGGAGCACTGCTCGAAGAGGTGGTTAACGTACCCGCCCGCACCACCCTGATGCGAGGTAGGC
>CAUZJP010000154.1:0-4038 GCA_963580235.1 Candidatus Thalassarchaeaceae archaeon | reverse complement strand
GCTGGCCGCCCGCCTTTCGAGGGCTGAGCGGTTGATGTGAATCGAATTGAGTAACTCGATGTCGAGGGGCGTTCCTTCGTTGCGATGGTCAGCAGACATACTACACCCCTCGTTAGTTCGCCTCTTCCCGTCGTTTTAGTTAAATCGGCGGAATAAAAATCACTCCGGACGGCTCTCAAGCAGTTCTGTGACCACACTCGGGTCGGCAAGAGTGCTGGTATCGCCCATGTCAGAAATATCACCAGAAGCGATCTTTCGTAGTATTCTCCGCATGATTTTCCCGGACCTCGTCTTTGGCAACACTTGGGTGAAGTGAACCTTGTCTGGTGTGGCGATTGGCCCGATGATTTTTCGAACCCCTTGGCGCAATTCTTGAGCAAGTTCTGGGGAGGGTGAACTGCCACCTTCAAGAGTCACGAAGCAGTAGATTCCTTGCCCTTTGATTTCGTGTGGAAACCCAACTACTGCGGCCTCAACGACCGCCTCGTGTTCGACTAGCGCCGACTCGACCTCAGCGGTTCCCATCCGATGACCTGAGATGTTGATGACATCGTCAATCCGACCCATTATCCAGAAGCATCCATCCTCGTCCTGACGAGCTCCGTCCCCGGTGAAATAACGCCCCGGCTGCTGGCTGAAGTATGTCTTGATGAACCGTTCATGGTCCCCGTAAACCGTGCGCATCATCCCCGGCCAAGCCCCCTCCAAGATGAGGTAGCCGCCCTCGTTGGGCTCGCACTCCGAGCCGTCAGCGTGGACAATCTTTGGGTTGACTCCGAAGAATGGGTAGGTGGCGGAGCCCGGTTTTGTAGTTGTCATTCCGGGCAGTGGGGTAATCATGATCCCACCAGTTTCAGTCTGCCACCAAGTGTCTACAATTGGTCGAGTTGAATCGCCTACAACCTCGTGGTACCACATCCAAGCCTCTGGGTTGATAGGCTCTCCCACAGTTCCGAGGACTCGGATTGAACTGCGTTTGAAGCGGGTCACCGGGTCGTTTCCGTGAACCATCAAAGCCCGAATTGCAGTGGGTGCGGTGTAGAAAGTGGCGGGTTTGTGTTTGTCACAGATTTCCCAGAATCGACCGGCGTCAGGGTAGGTTGGGATGCCCTCGAACATCAGCGTGTGGCAGCCCATGGCGAGTGGCCCGTAGATGATGTAGGAGTGGCCGGTAATCCAGCCGATGTCAGCGGTGCAGAAGTGGAGGTCTCTTTCGGGATCTAAATCAAAGACATATTTTGTCGTCGTCGCCGTCCAAATCATGTATCCCGCTTGAGTATGCAAAACGCCTTTCGGTTGGCCGGTTGAGCCAGATGTGTAGAGGATGAAAAGAGGGTCTTCAGCGTCCAAAACTTCGGGTTCGCAAACCGTTTCTTGAGATGCCATCCCCGCATCCATGTCGACATCCCTGCCTTCGACCCAACCCGGGGCTCCAACGCCGACTCCGTCGCCTGCCCGATGGTTGACCAGCACACAGCGCACATCGACGCCCTTCGCTGCGGCCAGTTTCACCGCGGCGTCGCCGATTGACTTGAGCGGAACAGTGCGACCGCCGCGAATTCCAGCGTCTGTCGTGATCATGACTTCAGATGTGCAGTCGACAATTCGTTGAGCGAGAGAATCTGCTGAGAATCCTCCGAAGACAACCGAGTGCGGCGCGCCTATGCGGGCGCATGCGAGGAGGGCGAAGGCAAGTTCCGGAATCATCGGCATGTAGATGGTGACTCGGTCACCTTTGGCTACGCCGTTAGCACGCAGTAGATTTCCGAGGCGGCAGACCTGTTCGAGGACTTCGTTGAAACTGTAGGTGGTGCTCTCTCCATCATCTGCCTCGAATGAGATTGCAGGGGACTCACCCCGGCCCGCCGCGACATGACGGTCGAGACAGTTCACACTGACATTGAGTTGGGCGCCTTCAAACCATTTGATTTCACCTTTCTCGAAATCCCAAGAGGAGACTGTGTCCCATTTTCGATACCACTCGAACTCCTCTGCAATCTCAGCCCAGAAGCCGTCGGGATCTTCGATGCTCCGTTTCCACATCGCTTGATATTGCTCAAAATCGGTGATGTGGGCTTCACTGGCGATTGGCTCAGGTGGTGGGAATCGTCGTTGTTCATCCAACAGATTCTCTATGCTTTTGCGTTCAGCCATCACTCGATGATGGGGTGTGTGATTTATCAAATCCACTACTCCCGATATTCCCTACTCTTGGATAGCCGAGAGCAACGCAGTCACCGTTAAACTGAACCGCTATGTGGCCCTGCTCAACGGGCCCGTGGTCTAGCGGTTATGACGCCGCCTTCACATGGCGGATATCGGCGGTTCAAATCCGCCCGAGCCCATAAATCGAGTACAATCCGCTTGTGACCCATCACATAGTGATGGAAACATAAAGACGGTTGCAGGAACCGACGGCAGCCATGGGATGGAAGCAGAGCCTCCAGTGGAAGGTCGGCATCGATGTCGACGTGTTCACGGAGAAGAAGACCTGGCAGGCCTTCGCCGTCTCAGTCCTGCTCTTCGCGGTAATCGCCTACTCCGGCCTCACGGCATTCGGAGCAGCCTCCTCCATGTTCGGCGTGGGGGGCGAGATTCGAGAGGTTCCCGACTTTGAGATAGAGACCGTAAACCGAACTGGCATCGAGGACAACTACACCAACGAGACTGGCTGGTTCACCCTTTCTGAGCAGCGGGGCAATGTAGTCATCCTAGACTTCATGGCACACGCCTGTGGCAGTTGTCACTACGCTCAGATACACATGGAGGATGAGTTACCCACTTGGGAGAATCTCAGCGGGCCCTATCCTGTGATGATTGTATCGATTGGCAGTTGGTATGCCATGGAGACGATTGAGTATCTCAACACCACTGACCCTGCTGAGAAGTACTTCGTACCTGATTGGGTGTTGGGAACTGGTGCTCCTGATTCAGTCATCCTCAATCAGAGCGCCGGTGAGAGGGGTGACCTTGTGGAGCAGTACTTCGCACAACAGATTCCACTCCTTCTAGTTATAGACCATGAGGGATTCATCGTCGGCAAGCAGAACTCGGGGACACCCGTGGAAGGGTGGGGGGAGTTCGATGCGGCGGTGGTGGCCGCAAACGGAGGTGAGGCGGAAGACCTGCGAATGGGGCTCAAGGTGGTCGACAAGAGCTTCACCGGAATACTCGTACTAGGTCTGATGCTGGGGATTTTGGTCTACTTCTCCCCCTGTGCTTTTCCTGTTCTCCCTGGCTATGTCGGCTACTACATCAGCCTCGGTCTGCGGGAGGACGAACTCCGGGAATCTGGCAAGTTGAAGGGTCCAATGCCGAAGCACATCACCGTCGGGGTGCTCTCCGGGCTCGGAATGATGACCTTCTTCGCGTTGCTCGGGCTTCTTGTTCTGGGGCTGTCAGAGGTCATCGACATCACCAGTTACCTCCACCGATTTGCCATCTTCATCGCCATTCTTCTGTTCGTTCTCGGTTCGTTCATGCTGATGGGTGGCACCGCCCACCTTCTGGGGTGGATAGACAAGCTCATCGTGCAGCGCTTCTCCACCACCGAGTCGGACGAACGGTTCACACCTCGTCGAAACATGTACCTCTGGGGATTCGGATATGCGGCGGCATCGGTCGACTGTACGGCGGCAATCGTGGTCCCCTATCTGGGTTATCTCGTCGGTAGTGGAACGTCTGCCGTCATCTCTGGTCTCGGAGGAATCATGCTGAGTGTTTTCCTGTTGATGATGGGAGTCACCATGGTTGTCGGCTTTGGCAGCAAGAAGATCGAGACCATCCTCCGTCGAGCCACGGAGATGATCAAGATGGTCGGTTCGTGGATGATGATGTTCGCAGGCATCGGGTTGCTGATCTACCTCACCCAGCCACAACTCATCTCATCCGTCCTCTAGAAATACCAAGGTTTTTTCCCGAAAAATACTCACTGGTGTACGGATGGCGTTTGTGAACTACTACTCGATTTCGCATTTGTTCATCTGGCTGTTGTTGGGGCGATTCACAAGAATAGGCTGGGCGACCTTCCTGATTCTC
>CAUZJP010000153.1:0-4047 GCA_963580235.1 Candidatus Thalassarchaeaceae archaeon | reverse complement strand
TCGACATGGGATTCTTCCCTGACATCCTTTGGGTCCTCGAGAAGATGGAGAACAGGAGTCAGACCCTTCTCTTCAGTGCTACCTTCCCCGAAGAGGTCATCGAGGCTGCAAACGAGTTCATCTCCGATGCCGAGCATGTGATGTCAGAGGACATGGATGTTGAGATCCCAGAGATTGAGCAGCGCTACATCTCCGTCGGCCGAGCCAACAAACTCTGGGCACTCGGCCGAATCATGGTGACGATGGGTGAAGACGACCAGATGCTCATCTTTGCCAACACCAAGCGAATGGTAGACATGCTCGTTCAGAGGTTGGACAAGTTCCGCTTCGATGCAACAGGAATCCACGGCGACCTCCCCCAGAACAAGCGAGAGCGCATCATGACCGCCTTCAAGGCCGGCTCGACGAAGGTTGTGGTCGCCACGGATGTCGCAGCCCGCGGCCTCGATGTAGACGGGGTCACAATCGTGGTCAACTACGACCTTCCCATCGATGTAGAGGGTTATGTCCACAGAATCGGCCGAACTGGCCGGATGGGCAGAAAGGGTCAGGCGTGGTCTTTCGTCAGCGCAGACGACAAGCAACAACTGCAGAAGATCGTGGCCACTTGGAATCTCGTGATCACGGAGTCAGACGCTCCGGCACTTCCAGAGGGGGTGACCAGGGACCCGGTAGGCCGTCAGCGTGACTGGGCAGAGGTGTCCAACAACTTCGGCATGGTGCCTGTGCGGTTCAGCGTCGGCAAGCAAGAGGAGGCCTCTTCTCGAAAGCTGTCAGACTGGATTGTCAAAGAGGCTAAACTGCCTGAGGTCGCCATCGGTGAAATCGAGGTCAATGATGCTGAGAGTATCGTCGAAGTTCATGTTGACAGAGTCGAGACCGTGCTCAAGGTGATGGGCAGCCGCGATTGGAACGGGCACACGGTCAAAGCAGAAATCGCCAACTGAGCCGCCGTCGTGAACTGGCGGTCATTCCTCTTCGCCATCTTCTGATGCGGCATCTTCGTGATGCTCCCAATCGATTTTGACTGTTGCGAAGAGCCCCATCACCGTTGCAACTATGATTGAACGCCATGCCAGACCGGTGACATTAGCCAGTTCACCGTTTTGTGCTGCGCACAATGCAGGTGTCAAAATCGGATCGCAACCGTCTGCCACCATTCGCAAATGTTCAGTCCAGTCGTCGAACGCCAAGACATAGGTGGCTCTGACCGCCATCAGCAGGGCGAGCGCCAACAGTCCCTTCGACCATGTCGGCAACACCTTCTGGGCGATGATTTTCTTCGGCATTGCAAAAAAGATTCCAGACGACCCCATGTTGCGAGTTTTCGCCGGCCCGCCTACCGCGAGATACCAACCGGTCCAACCGAGCAGAATCACCAGCATGAATCCATAATCCAGCATGAATTGATGGAACTCCCACATAGGTGCCCAGCAACCATACTCACCGGGATTCGCCACACACCCCTTGACAGCGAGAGGATAGAGCACCACCAAGCGGATGATGTTGAGCACCGTGATGACTCCTGCCATCGTCAGAATCCCTCGCCACTTCTCCCTCGCAGAAACACCTGGGGTCATCCAAATCAAGAAGGAGACAAAGGCGATTTCATGG
This sequence comes from Candidatus Thalassarchaeaceae archaeon, assembly GCA_963580235.1. Lineage (GTDB taxonomy): Archaea > Thermoplasmatota > Poseidoniia > Poseidoniales > Thalassarchaeaceae > MGIIb-Q1. Next base: position 2,433 of record CAUZJP010000153.1, on the reverse strand, counting down.
AGTGCCACGCACTCGTCTGTGATGTCCAGAGGTGGAATCTCACTACCCACTAGGGAGGGGTGGAAGAACTCGAGAACCTTACGAGGTTCACTCTCAATGGCGTAGTAGGCGATTGTGTCACCGCCGAAGAGAAGGCTGTGAAGGTTGTACCAAAGCCACGCAATCAGCTGTTGGTACAGGAGGAAGGTGTCGTCGGGAGCGGTCATCCAACGATAGGCTAACTCCGCCAAAATGAGCAGCGCGACGACGCTACCGATGATTTTTAACTTCGCAGCGATTTCCGACCAGGAGACATCATCTCCCGCTGACTTCATGCGCCTCTTAGGTCGCTCCCGCCTATCAACCCTACACGCCTGCATGGGTTGAAAAAAGGGGGTTCGGTCGGGTAGCCCGGAGGGGTGGTATGCGCACGCTCGACCTGCTTGGTTACCACTGCCCTGTACCGGTTCACGAAACCCGGAAGGTCCTCGCCACTCTCGAGAGCGGAAGTGAATTGGAAGTTCTTGCTGACGACCCAGAGACAAAGCATGATATCCCAGCGCTATTGGTCAAGATTGGGGCAACTCTCATCTCGGTAGAAGAGGATGCTGGGGAAATTCGGTTCATCATACGCAAGGGAGCATGAGGTGGCGAAATGAGCGGCGGCGCAATCAATGTCATCGAGACATCCGACATTCCCTCAGATGCGAGGCTCCCAACCACACATGGTGAGTTCCGCATCCGTGTGTTTCACGAAGAGAGCACCGGCTTCGACCATGTCTGTCTTACACTCGGTGACATGTATGGGCCAGACCCCGTACTCGTCAGAATCCATTCAGAGTGTCTGACTGGTGATGCCCTCGGCAGCACCCGCTGTGATTGTGGGGCTCAGCTTGATGCGGCGCTGAGGCAGATTCAGGATAGGGGCTGGGGTTGCCTCGTCTATCTGCGTCAGGAGGGGCGTGGAATCGGGCTGCATGAGAAGATCAAAGCGTACCATCTGCAAGACTTGGGGGCGGACACGATGGATGCCAATCTAATGCTCGGGCATCCGGCTGATGCGCGGGACTATAGAATTGGGGCGAAGATTCTCAAGACCGTCGGAATCACTTCTGTCTGCCTTCTAACCAATAATCCTGACAAGGTTGAACAGATGAGAAATCTTGCGATTAATGTGGTTGAAAGCATGCCTTTGATCGCTGGTGTAAGCAAGGATAACGTCGACTATCTGACCACCAAGGCGAACAGAATGGGGCACACAATCGACTCCGATTCACTCAACAGCGATTGACAAACTGCCACACCTAGAAGCATCACGATTTCAGCGCTTCAAAACATGATGGGGCCGCGACCGGGAATTGAACCCGGGTTGGCAGATCCACAGTCTACCGTCCTAACCACTAGACCACCGCAGCCATGTGTGAGCCGGCCGTTAGGCCGACTCCATATCAACCTTCCATGCGTACGAGGATGCGACGGTTTGAAGCGTCACCGCTGCAGCAGGTGCACCATGCGAACAAGACGCTCGGCAGTTCTCGCCCTCAGCATTGCTTCCCTCTTCGTGCTCGGGTTGCCCAGTTCGGTATATGCTGACACCGTGATTCGCTCCGAAACCGTCGACCTCTTTCCAGAGGGGACCTTCGAGAATGCGGCTGTTTGGGACCTGAATTCATGGGAAGGATATTTCGAGAGTGATCCGGCAGAATTCACTTCTGGAATGGTTGCTGATGGTCATCTCTCGTTCACCCATGTTCGCCCGGAGCATTTCTCTGAAGGGACTGGTTGGGCACTCTACAGTCCGACTGAGAGCAACATGTCTATCGGAGTCCCCGATGGCGGTTACACTTGGAGTAAGGGCCCGACCATCGAACTGGAAAATTTCGATTCATCGGCGTTTTTCGGTAGTAATATCATCAATGTCTCCCTTCTATTCAGTTTTGCAGTCCCCGAAGTTCTTAGTGACGATGAGGTCCGCTTCCAAATTTCGTGGGGCAGTAACTTGCAGTTGCTGCGTAGTTTCGCTCACACACAGGCGCCAATCGATAACATGCAAGGAAACTCCCTCGTCATCTCACTCGACCCCTACTACAACTGGACTTGGAGTGACTTGAGCGACTTGACGGTTACGATAGACTATGTCTCAGTAGGCGGCATCGACGATTCGGAAGTCCGTGTGGATGCGGTAGGTCTGCGCGTGAAGGAGAGAAGTCCTTGGTCTGGGTTTGAGAATTCGAAGGCGCTGCACTCCACCCCGATGGATATGGGACCATTTTTCGACTTCGATATCGCCTCTGGCTCATTGAACGGACTTCTAGTCACAAGTTGCGGTCTCGAGCTGGATGCTTCGGGGAACCCAGGCGGCTGGGTCAGCGAAGTAGTCGAATTACCGCATGACCAGTTTTGGGGTAGATTCCATCAGTATGGTAATGCGAGCGCATCCGTGAAAATCCAATC
>CAUZJP010000152.1:0-4058 GCA_963580235.1 Candidatus Thalassarchaeaceae archaeon | reverse complement strand
TCGATTCTGCCACCAAAGAAGATTTGGAGTGGGCCCGCGCGCAAGGTGCGGAACTCATCCACTTGAGTGAACAGGAGGATAGTGACCTTGCGAAGGCCTTCACATTCTGCAGCGAAAGGGGGTGGAGGCTCATCGATGTCGTCGGAGTGGAAGGGGGCAGGTCGGACCACCAGTTCGCGGTCTATGCTGCGCTCGCCACAGCCGACGACTCCCTCTCCATCACATTACACCTCGACAACGGTGTCGCCCACCGTCTGGCCAAAGCCGAATCAACAGGGGGGGAAGCGACCTTCAGCCCCGAAGGTGAGTTTTCCCTATTCGCCTTGAAGCGAGCCAAGATATCCCTCACGGGAGCCGAATACGAACTCGAAGATGAGTGGTTGGAACTGGACACCAGAGGGCTCTCGAATCACTCGACTGAGATGATTCGGGTAGACCTGCACGAGGGTGGACCGATTCTGCTCTTCCTCAAAGGGTGACTAGCGCCACACCGCGCTCTCGGCCCAAGGTAGTCCGAGGGCGATTCCGACGACCTCGAGAATGATGAAATTCCAAACGAAGTAGACGAGGAAGGTCACCGTCAAAACTGCGAGTGTGGTGTTCACGATCCGCTTCTGCTCCCGCTTCGCTTGGTCGAGGTCACAGATTCCGCGGCTGCGAAAGTGGATGACAAGGCCAACGCCGACCGCCATCAGGGCGACCGCGTAGACAATCGGACGAGCGATTCCGTAGTAGAGGTCATTTGAGAGTTGGTCAGCGGCGACTATCGCCGAAGAGCCGGCAAACAGGACCCAGACGACACTTGGCAGACAACACATGCTGGCGGTCAGGCCACCAAGTCCAATCACCTTCCAAAGTGACTTCGTCTCCTCGAGGACACTGTTCGAAAGAGCATCAGCAGAGGCGGGATTATCGGTCTTCGCCACCTCTTCATCAGACAACTCAATCACCTCCACACAGAGTAAAGTAGGCTATCATGGTAGGTTCTCAAGCCTCTTCGTAGGGAACCCACTGATCAACCACCGCATCATACCAGTCGACATTGCCGTCTGGATGTTGTCTCCAATAGACACCGGAAGGGTCGGCATAACTCGGCAACCCGTCCGAATCGGGTTCAATCGCCTCCCCGACAATGCCACTCATGTAATTCTCCTCCTCGCTGCGACGGGTCCACATCACCGCTGCGAAAATCCCGAGCAAGATTGCAATCAGAGCGCCTATGATGAAGACGACGCCTTGGGCAATTCCGTTTGACTCGCCAAAGAACGGAGACGCCTCATGCTCATCGCCTAGCGACTTGTCGGGCCAAAGCGACTGGGGGCCCGATGCGTTCAGCACCTCATCGCTGGCGGACCCGGACGGCGGCAGTCGAACCAAATTGTAGGCGCCGATGGACTCCTGACCCTCACTGGAAGTGACTGTCACCCGCACCTTGGAGAATCCGACCTGCCATAGCCGGCAGTCAATGCTGGAGAATCCTGGGGAGATGACTTCGTCACCGCGCGGGTCGGTGATATCCCAATCGATGGTCATCAGTGCCATCGTGGTACCCAGTGAAGGCTCGATGGCGACAGTGCACTCGCTCCCAACCTCTCCATGCTGACCTGTCACATTGAGTTTGAAGCCCGGCGGAGGGAGGGTGTGAATCGTGAATTGGTGGTTCGTCTCAGCGGTGAACCCGAGGCCGTTTCGGTAGAACATCCTCAAATCGTAGTCTCTGGCGGGCCAACTTGAACAGTCGATGTCCGAAAGATCGTCGGGTACCAACCACGGTGTTCCTGAGAGCGAGATGATGCCCATGGTTTCGTAGCGCTCGCCGATATCGTCGCTGAAAATCCTCCTGACCGAACAATCGTCACCGAGCATAATGACCGGTGCTGCATTCAATTCGAATTTCAGGAAGGGAGGCACCAACTTCGCCTTTAGGTCGTAATCACCCAATTCCTCTGTGACGAGAAGGATGCCGGATTCACCATCCCACACCTTCAGTCGGACACTGTAGACTCCATCCCCCCAAGCCTCGACATCCTGAGCGCCGAAATGAGGGCTCGTTCTGTTGAAGGTGATATTTTCCCAGAAAGTAAGGGTCATTCCCCCCGACTCGACATCGAGCTGTACCGAAGCCTCTGCGTAGTGTGAACTGGTGTTCAGCAGGTAGACGACTCGGATGGTGTCGGGGTCGCCGTCATTGTTGAGGTCTAGTTGGTCGGCCCGGCTGCTGTCCATCTGAATGTGTGAGGGATCACCTTGGGCAACCGAAGTAGCGGCTGCGAGGGGAAACAGGAGGAAGAGCAGAGCAACGAAAAGTGTACCGCGCCGCAGTTTGGAATCACTCATCTTCCTCACCTCCCAAGCGGAGAGTCACTACCATGGCGAAGGTGAGCAGGAAGATCACCAGCGGGGGGAGGAATGTGAAGAGGGAGCCGGAGGGGTTCTCTGACATCATTGAGAGATGGGCGTTGATGAGACCGTACTCATCACTGTAGCCATCGTCGTTGCCATCCGGGCAGCCCTGCCTGTCGATTGTCGAGCTCCCCGCAACATCGAGGCAGTCATCTCGCAGGCTGCCAATCGGATTGTCACCAAAGCCGTCACCATCGGAGTCAGCCCACTGCATCCGGTTGAGCCGGAACGCATCGGCCGTCCCGTCGGGACTTGCCTCATGTTCATCGTCAGCATCGGAGTATCCGTCCCTGTCCGTATCTGGGCAACCGAACCGGTCGATGAGCGAGACCCCCAAACTCACCTCTTGGAAAGGACAGGAGTCGGGTTGGTGACCACCCTCGTTGTCACCAAATCCGTCACCGTCAGTGTCGGTCCACTGGCTCGGGTCGTATGGGAATCGGTCGCCGTAGTCGGAGTAGCCGTCGTTGTCTGAGTCTGTGCAGCCGTGCCTGTCAGCCTGACTGGTACCGGGAAGATCCTTGCAGCGGTCAGGGGATATCGCACCATCCGCCTGATTGTCCCCGTAACCGTCACCATCTGTATCCTCCCATTGTGTCGGGTCATTGACAAAAGCGTCTGCCGGGCCTATTGGGTGAGCGAGCCAACCGAGTTCGAGTTGTGGGTCTGAAGATCCGTCACCATCTGTGTCCGGACACCCCCACCGGTCGCGATACGATTCCCCATATGTGGCCGGACAAGTGTCCGGTTGCCAAGCGCCAGCCTCGGTATTGTCTCCATATCCGTCGCCGTCAACATCATGCCACTGGGTCGGTTCTTGCGGGAAAGCATCACCAAATCCTGCCGGATGAGCGAGCCACTCGACATCAGCGTCAGAATATCCGTCACCATCAGAATCAGGGCATCCATACCTGTCGATGTTGCTCGAGCCGGCTCTCACCATACAGCCATCCGCTTGGTTGCCGGATTGATTGTCGCCGTAGCCGTCACCATCAAAGTCGGACCACTGAGTTGCATCTTCGCTGAAATTATCGGCTTGCCAAGCGCCGGGAACGGTGGCAGGAGTATTGTCGCCATAGCCGTCGCCGTCAGTATCAAACCACTGAGTTGGATTGTTGGGGAAGAGGTCAGCATCAACACCATCGGGGTTATCGCCGTAACCATCCGAATCCAAGTCTGCCCATTGGGTCTCCTCGTACGGGAAGGCGTCAGCGCAGTTGGTGCCACTCTCTTCGCAGGTTTCGGGATCGTATGTCCAGTTTCCATCAGGGTTGGACCACAGGTCACCGTCAGTGTCTATGCAACCAAATCGGTCGTTGGCCGAAGAGCCCCACTCATGGGGGCAGAAGTCGGGTTGAGTGGCGTTGTCCATCCAGATACCCAAAGAGCCATTTTCACGAGTGTGATTCCACAGAGGGTCAGCCCAATTATCACCGTAGAAGTCGCCATCAGTGTCATGCCATTGAGTATCGTCATCGACGAATGCATCGGCGCCATCTGTCAAGAACCACGGGTCTGGAGAATAAATTGCGGTTGGGTCGGGATCCGAGTAGCCGTCGCGGTCGCTGTCGATGCAGCCGTATCGGTCAGCGTATGAGTGGCCAAAGTAGGCAGGGCAGGCGTCTGGTTCAGCTGCCGGAGCAGGGTTGTCGCCA
>CAUZJP010000151.1:0-4061 GCA_963580235.1 Candidatus Thalassarchaeaceae archaeon | reverse complement strand
TTCTCGGCCTCCTGCCGTCCTCCGAAGAAGGCTGGCCTCTCGCCCTAACCGCACTCAAGCCCGAGGGAGGCAGGTTACACCTGCACGGAAATGCGCCGGGTGGCGCCGAAGAAGAATGGGCGACCTCAGTCATCGGAAAGTTGACCGCTTTGGGAGATAGAAATGTGGCCCTTGAGAGACTCGTAAAGGTCAAGTGGTACGCCCCTCACATTAGACATTGTGTCCTCGACCTAAAAATCGGATGATTTCTAGTCAGTAGGGCGTCAAACTCATGGCGAGGCCATGAGTGCGCTCATGCGTGGGTGAGGTGATTGAAGCCGAATTGGTCGATGAATCGACCGAGTCTCGGCGTGAAAAGCGTCAGTTGAATGTCGCAATGGGCTCGACCGCAGTCGTCGTAGTTCTGTTCATGCTGCTGGCCAGTTTCTGGGGAGTCATCTCGACCTACGGCGACGGCTATGGCCCCAACGGACAGTGGGAGTGGTGGGAGGTTCCTCTCGAGGAGAGACACACCATGGGACTCAATGTGACCGCGTGGCGCAGCCAACTGCCGGAGCCGGGACCATACAACTGGAGCGGCCCGACAGAACACTTCGTCGAAGTCCAACTGCCAGCGAGTGAGCAAGATGCTGGCTTTCCCGGTCCTGCATTGATGCACATCGCAATCTGGATGCCAGATGTTCCGAATGGAACCAAGGTGCCAATAATCGCCACAGTTCACCCTTACTACGACTTTGGCGGGGAAGGAGCGCCAGGCGCCGGTGAAGACTCCAATCCAAACACCGTCCCCGACGGAGGCATCGGCCAGTGGGTTCTCGACCAATTCGTCCCCTATGGGTTCGCTCTCGCACAAGTCTCGACCTTCGGCACAGGCAAATCAACCCACTGTCAAGATGTCAAGGGGCTAGGAGAACAGATTGGAATCCAAGCGGCCGTTGACTGGCTCGGCGAGCAGGAGTGGAGTAACGGCAATGTCGGCCTAATGGGAAAATCGTATGCCGGCACCACAAATTGGGAGGCGGCGCAAAATCCATCACCACATCTCAAGACAATCGTACCGATTTCAGGCTCAATCGGAGTCCAGCAGATGTTCTATCGGAACGGTAGCAGCGAGGCTCGCGCTATGCTCTACGATGTTCTCTACGAAGGAGCCACAACAGATGCCACAGAAGATGACATGCGAATGTGCAGCGACGATGTCATCGGCCCGATCTCACCGTTCACGACCTGGGCCGGCGCTGGCCTTGGAGGTGACCAGTGGAACGACTACTGGGACGAGCGCTACCACCTGCAGGATGTCCTCGATAACTACGAAGGCAGCGTCTATCTAGTCTGGGGATTCCAAGACTGGAATGTCGACCCGTACCACGCATTTCCGACCTTCGGGATGTTGAATGACGCCGGAATCCACACCAGAGCCATCATTGGACAGTGGGCTCACAACTATCCTGATCAGCCCGACAGGCACGACGATTTGGGGAGTGGATATGGAGCTGAGGCATACCCCAACATGAGTCGAATGGATTGGGCCATCGAGTTGTACAACTGGTTCAACTACTATCTCAAGGACATCGGTGAGGAACCGGGCGCAATCGCACAGGTGCAGACCAACGACGGGCACTGGCACGCCGAGGAGACATGGCCCCCGGAGGACAAGGAGTGGGAGATAATCACCCTAGATGCCGCAGACACTTCGGGTGGTTTGGTATCCTCCACCGCGTCAGCCTCGTTCACCGTCCCAGGTTTTGATGAAGACATGCACATCTCCGGACTTCCCACCCTCCACCTCTCAGTGAATACCCCCCTATTCCAAGGATGCCTAGTAGGTGGTGGCCAAATATTTGCTACTATGTTCGATGATGAGACCGGATTGCGTCTCGGCCATGCGACGATGGATTTGCGATATCGTGACGGTGGCTACGAAGCAAATACAGTTCTTCCCGGTCAGAACTACCTGATGCTGATGGAATTCAACCCGCTCGACATCATGTTGCCTGCCGGACACGCCATTCGGGTCGACCTGACCGAATCTGGCGAGGACTACCTCCCCTCCCCGTGCGCGTTGACTGGCATAGGGGTCTCACTCGACGAATCGAGCGAACTCGGACTGCCGATTATCCACCGACCGTCGGCCGACCATCGATGGTTCACTGTTCCACAATTGGAAGTTGGCGAGGAGGCCTAGTCACTCTTCTGAGTCGCCGCGCCTGTAGTTATTGAACCAACCTTGGTCCAACTCGTCCTCTCGGCGCTCAATGGTGTTCCTCAGAATAACTCCGTGGTGAGTGTGGAGGCGTCTACGGCGCATCAATTGCTCAACTTCATCCTCAATTTCTCGAAGATTAGGGAGGGATGACACAGTCTCCAAACCCTCGTCGAGACGACGGAAGTTTCGGCTTCTGTGCACCCAAATGCCACCGTAAATAGGAACCAAAGCGATTGGGATGATCAACTCAGAAGTAAGTGCTGAGAGAAGCCAAGACAACGAAATCTCAGTTCCGTGGCTGTGGTAATCGGAGACGAAACCCTCACCGGACACATAGAACCACCCGGTGTTTCCACCATACATTGTGAATGGAGTGATATCTTCGTCAAGGGTGTCGCTACGCCTTTCCAATTCGATTTCGTCGGACCACCCATCGTTGTCGTCGTCGTCATCGAGGACATCGGGAATCGTGTCCCAATCGTGGTCAGGTGGGGTGTCATCGGGGTTGAAAATATCGTATTTCTTCAATGCGGTCGAGGATGCCAACTCCAAATCGTTGGTAATCCCATCGCCATCGATGTCGTCATCCAAAGTATCAGGAATCCCATCGCCATCAGTGTCGAAGCACCCTTTCATGTGCCGATATGACATTCCGTGTGTGTTGGGGCAATCATCGGAGATGTTGAGGCCTGGTTGATCGCTGAAACCATCGCCATCAGAATCGGACCATGCTTCGGAATTATTGGGATATGCGTCATCATCATCGTTGTAGCCATCGCCATCGGAATCGTCCTGCGCCTGTGCAATCGGTGATGAGATTATTATGAATGAAAGTAAGAGACAGAACCAAACTGCAACTCGACTCACGGAATTTCGAGTTCGGCGTTTCTTATCAATCAATAAGGAGAGACGATTGATATCGACATTGAAATACGAGTTCTTCTTTCCTTAGTTTGTGCAGAAGGAATTTGTCGCTGTCGCCGTTGCCCTCTGTCTGTTAGCTGTAGCTTGGTTAGGAGGCCTGTTCGAATCAGACGGTGGGGGCGTTGAACTGGAACAATTTCCGGACTTCTCCACCGTTGCTGATGATGGGGTGACCTACTCTAACAGCAACTATGCCGGCACACCATACATCGTGTTGTTCTCTGCGGAATGGTGTGATTCTCCTTGTCATGCTGCTATGCACGCAATCAATTCCACATTGAGCGGTGCTTCAATGATTGTGTTGAGCACTGACCCTGCAGATAATCCACAGGGAATCACATTGGAAGATTGGCATAATCGAGCAAACTCTTACGACGATGACGGAGATGACTTGGGTCAAACCCTAGATTTTCCCTTCGCCAAGGGAATTGAACAGGCTGAAGAGATTAAAATCAGCTCTCGGCCTTCGATAGTATTCATCAACTCCGATGGTGGAATCGTGGACATTCACAAAGGTGGTTTGAGCGATGCCGACGAGATTCGCTCATACTGGGAATTAGCTGGTGGAAGCGTCTGATGCGCGTGCTGGCATTCGAAGACTCCTACGACATCGAGGCGCTGCTGACTTCGGGTGGAGTCGACTTTGAAGCGCTGCAATTCGAGCAGCGCTGGAACACCGAGGATGCGCTCCAAGTGATTACTGACTTCAAGCCAAATGTACTGCTGCTCGACCACTTCATCCCGCCGCTCAGGGGGTTGGAGGTGCTGAACATGGTCAACGAGGCCGTAGAGGCAGGTCACATCGAGCGGCCGGATACCATCGTGGGCATGAGTTCAGCGTCGTTCGCCAACAGGAGAATGAAAAAGAACGGCGCAGACCACGCAGTCATCAAGTTCGACTTGGCTTCTCTCGACCTCTGGCCGCGGCTAT
>CAUZJP010000150.1:0-4101 GCA_963580235.1 Candidatus Thalassarchaeaceae archaeon | reverse complement strand
TAGCAGCGCCCACTTGCTCTTGAACCGGAAGATTCCGAGTATCATACCCAACTTTTCATTCATGGTCACCTTCACCGGTTCAGGCTTCTTCTCAGCCCTCAACATCCAGACAGGCCACGAAAACTCATCCCCTTCGAATCGGTTCACCATCCAGGCTCCGAAGAAGAGTGCGGGGACTGACACTACTACGATTCCCAGCATCGCGTATGTTGTCCCCATTGGCAGCAACCAGACATATAATCGGCTGCAGACCATTGAGCCGACAGCAGCTGCAAATGAGGCAAATGCGTAGAGGACTCCAAGAAATTCTCCTTTCTGTTCGGGGAACCACTCGGTACCCACAGCGACCCCGACTCTCACTGTCGCGAAGAGCGCTATTTGCACGGTCGAGGCGATGATGTAGGCCTCAAGTGGCAGGAACGGGAAGGTCAGCATCAGCAGTGCAGCGCCGCCAACCCCGAAGGTCATCATCTGTTTTCGATGCCCCCACTTGTCGGCGATGGCCCCCCAGAGAGGCCCGAACGAGCCGAGCGCGAAGGCCAACAGGGCGAGGTGGAGGATGACCACATCTTCGGAAGCACCCAACTCACGGGTGTGGAACGAGTAGAGGATGAGGGCGTTGTTGATGCCGGCGATTAGGAAGGTGGTGGCGATGATCAGTCGCTTTAGGTCCCTTTCCTGCCGTGGTCCGTGCCCCAACTCCTTGCCCTTTTCTTCCAAGGTCCGGAAGCGTCCCATGAGCCAGAAACCGACTCCGATGAGGATGGGAATCGTCATGAAAAAGAGAGTTGACTTGAGTCCACTGGATAGGATGCTGGGCCCCTTTGGATCCATCATCTCGACCACTTGGTTGGTCATTCCTTGGTTGCCAGAGGAGTCGTTCCACATCACATGCGCAGCGAGAATCACGCCGTCGTTCCATTCCTCGAACTCGAAGCGGTAGATTCCGCCTTCGCTGGTCGTTGCATCCTCAGTCGGTTCGATGAATCGATCCTCACCACCATCCGTCGCATGGATGATGAAGGTGTCCTCCTCGAACTGCTCCTCGCCAAGTGCCCACCTCACCTGCACGGCCCAGATGACCTCTGTGCGGGAGTAGTTCTCATGCTCACCTCGGAAGGGGGTGCCCTCACTATCGAGGTAGGGGTCGTCGACCTGATACATTCCCGCTGAGATTGTCAGGTTGGTCGGAGTGTCAGCCGAGCTCCAATGGATGTTGCAGTTGCTCTGTTCAAGGAGGGGGAACGCGCCGCTGTTCACCGTCCAACGGATGCCGAGGGTCTGGTCCTTGCTGATGTTTTCAGGCAGGTTGCCACCTGTGAAATCGACCTGCTGAGGGATCTCATTGAGGTCGATGGAACCGCTGCCCACCTCATCGATTTGAGTGCCATCGAGGAACAATTCCAAGTCGATGTTCACTGCACCGTTGCCACTCGCCCAAAGCGTGAAGTTCCACTCCTCGCCACCGAGCGGTGCGTCACGGACGAAGCCCTGAGTGTAGAACGTAGGGCCCTGCGAAGAAAGCGAGATGACCCCTATCGGGAAGTTGTGAATCGAAGTCTCCGCCTGTTCGACCAACTCGGCACTCAACGTATCTTGGCTGTAGGCGAAGAGCGAGGTCATGCGAATCGGTGGTTCGTATTCGACCACGGGAGGCAGCACCTCATCCTGAAGCGCCGAGGCAAGCGGACTCATCAGCGCCAGTAGTAGTAGGGCAAGAGCCAGAGTTGGAATCGATTTCGCACGCATCTCTCACTCCTCCTCCTCTGGTGGCATGAGATTGTTCTTCATTTCTGCCTGTGTCGGGTAGAACAACAGAATCGCTCCGGCGATGAACGCCCCGTACAGAGGTAGCACCCCGGGTGCCTTCCCCAAAAGGTTGGTGAACAGGGTTTCCAAGAGTGGGTAGTTGACGGGAAAGAAGACGAAGAGGAGAGCGAACCCGAGCCACCTACGCGCGTTCATGGGAATCGTGCGGAGGGTACCGAACATCAAGCCTCCCATCAACGCCGTTAAGGAGAGGAGGCAGGTCGGCAGGCTGCCGCGTCCATGATGTAGGGGTAGCATCAGAGGTTTCCAACCTCTTCGCCCGGGTTCAAATCCCGGTGGGCGCATCTGTTGGCACCCATTGAAATCGGGTTCGACTTGCCTCACCGCCGCGCCTCAGCCAGTGCTCTGGTTATTGTTTGCACTTGTTCAGCATCTGTTGGTGAAGGTTGAAGTCGGGGTGACCGGCCCAAAGGGCCGATGTCGTCTAACGCACGGGGGGTTGCGGCCGATGGTCTAGCTGCGGATTCCTCAGATCTTTTGGATGAGAAGCAGGTTCTCGGGCGTCAGATTTGGCGAGTCATCCCCTACATGAAACGCTATTGGCAGCGGGCGCTCGGAGGTTTTCTCACAAATGCGACGGCCCGCGTTTTCGACCTAATCCCATTCGTCGCCATCGGTATGGCTGCGGACTTCTACACCTCCGGAGTCTACACCGATTCTCGAATTGAGGCTCTAGTCTCATCAAACCCTGAGGTTGGTTTTGGGCTAATCATCTTCGCAGGGTTCGCCTGTCTGGCCGTGACGCAGGGGATAAGCGAATATCTCTGGCAGACGATGGGCTACAAGGTTCAGCACGACATTCGTATGGATGCAACCCACCAACTGATGGAGATGGAGGCGTCCTACTTCGAGACCCGGCAATCTGGAAATCTGATGTCTGTTCTCTCCGCCGATGTGGCGCAGTTGGAGGACATCGTTTCCGATTCCAGCACTAGCATCATTCGAATCATCATCACCTTCGTCACCGCACTCATCATCTTGGTTTGGATGTCACCAAAGTTGGCGCTGATCTTGTTCGCACCCCTCCTCTTCGTGGTACCGATGGTCATCTGGTTCTCCACAAGGGTCCAGCGGCGCTACAAGAAGCAGCGAGAGAGCACCGGCGGAATCGTTGCTATCCTCGAGAATGTTCTCTCCGGGATGTCGGTCGTTCAAGCCTACAACGCTACAGATTACGAGGGTTCTCGAGTGGATGGGGAGAGCGGCGAGTATCGCGACCAGGCGATTTCAGCATCCGGAATCCGGAACCGCTTCATCCCCGGAATCTATGTCGTTGCGGGAATCGCCTTCGGGCTCTTGGTGTCGGCTGGTGGCTGGTTGATGAACAGCGGCGAAATCACAGTCGGGCAGTTCGTCACCTTCCTTCTCATCTCAACTCGGATGACCATGCCGATGTTCATCATGGGGATGCTTCTCAACCAGTTGCAGCGGGGAGAGGCAGCAGCGCGTAGAGTGTTCGCACTCATCGACCTCGAACCGTCAATAGTTGACTCACATGATGCGGTGGATTTGGAGGAGCCGATTACATCGATCGCCTTCGACGGAGTCACCTTCGCCTATCCGGGCACGGAGGCCAACGTGCTGAACGATGTATCGTTCACTGTCGACGCAGGTGCGTTCTTCGGAATCATGGGGCACACCGGTGCTGGAAAGAGCACCATCCTGAAACTCATCGAGCGGTTCTATGAGGTGCAGCAGGGCAAGGTGCTGGTCAATGGCAGGGACATCTTCGACTTCACCATCGAATCTGTCCGTGAAAAAATCGGTTTCGTCTCGCAAGAGCCGTTCCTCTTCTTCGGCACCATCCATGACAATGTCGCCTACGCGAGGGAGGCCTCCGAAGAGCGGGTCCGAAACGCCCTCGAGACTGCGGGCGCATGGGAGTTCGTCACTCAGTTGCCGGATGGCATGAAGACGATGGTCGGCGACCGCGGCGTGCGGCTCAGCGGAGGTCAGCGAGCACGGATCAGTCTGGCGCGTGCGCTGCTGATGGACCCAGACCTGCTCATCTTGGACGAGGCTTCCGCAGCACTCGACGCAGAGACCGAGAAGCGGATTCAACAGTCGTTGTTCGGAAGCGGCAACGGCGGCGGTCAGCGAATCACAATCGGTGTCGCTCACCGGCTCGCCACGATTCGAAATGCGAACGAGATTTTGGCACTTGTCGATGGTGTGATTGTAGAGCGAGGAACTCACGATGAACTGGTCCGAAACGACAATGTCTACGCCTCGCAATGGTCAATCCAAACCGGTGATTTGGAAGGGATGAAT
>CAUZJP010000149.1:0-4111 GCA_963580235.1 Candidatus Thalassarchaeaceae archaeon | reverse complement strand
AGTTCATTCAAGGCGCGCGAAACATGCGATTGAGCCATCCCCAAACGCTGCATCAATCCCGCTTGGCTGAACCTCCGAGGCAACTCGTATTGGTCTTCAAAAGTGGGGGCGTCAGCCAGAGCCAACAGGACCCGCTCGCGATTCGTAATCCGTGGAGCCTTCCCCATCCAGACCTCTGACCCCCCCCTTTGGTTGATGAAAGGGTGGTCGAGCGCGTGTGCTTGTAGATTGAAATTCTCAGTAATCTTGAACCACCGGAACTCAGACTATTTCCAATTCGGAATCCGGCATTTCAACTGGGTTAGGGGGTTGTTCGTCTGAAGTGAAAGTGACAACCGCGACAAAATCTCCTCCCGGTCCATCGCCTTTACCGTTGAATATCTTCATTATCGCCATCAAGTGAGAGCCATATTCTACTACTGCCATCGATCACACCTCCCTCTCGTACTGGTCCCAGTCGTCACCGCTGGTCCAGGCGCCCGCAGGTGCGTACTGCCGTTGCTGCGGTAGAGGTGCGGTATCCCGCCGACTCCGTGCAACTCCAACGGCGATTGCACCGACGACAACCACGCCGATGAGTAGTGGTAGCATTCGGACAAGGCCGCTGAGCATCTGCACGAGAGAACCTCCTAAGATGACCGGCTCACCGAAAGACTGGGTGTCCATGGTCATGATGTCGGAAGAGAACTCCGGGTCGTGGTAGACGCTGTTGCCGAGAACATAGTTGTAGCCGCCGACCATTCGAACTCCAGCCCAGATGCCGTCCTGTTGGTCAACATCCTCTGGGATGATTGGGCGAGCTCCGTGCTTCTGGAACAAGACCTCGGTCTCGAGACCATCGACAGTTGCGTTCGACACCCAGCGGACACGGCCCAGATCGGCTCCATTGTCCTTGAAGTGAAGTGTGCCGGCTCGAATCGCCTCGGACTGCGCCTCGCTGTCGGTCGCCATCTCGGCACCCCGCTGTATGCAGGCGGTTTCGGTGTACTCGCGAATTCGCTCCTTCACCTTGTCCTGCTGGCGCTCTTCATCGCTCTTGTCGGTGTTGTCACCAGTAGCCCGTCCCTCGGTTGAGCGCCCTTCGGTTCCATCGCTGTCAGGCTGTACCGACCCACTGCCGGTCACATAGGCGAGCCCACAGCGTAGAGGGTTGCCCCTTGCATCGTGCTCAGGACTGTCGGCCTCAGCAGCGTCAACCACATCGGGAGCGACATCTGGAGTACTCTGCCGGGGTGCATGTCCAGCAATCGCTCGCGGGGCGGGAAGACCGCCGAACTCCTCGCGAATCCACTCGCCGACCGCGTCGGACATGTGGACGCCGTATGCCATCTCAGTCAGCACCACCAAACGGGTGTCGTTTCGCTCTGCGCCAACATCGTCAATCGCCACATCCCAGCCCTGAATCAACTGGTCGTACTTCCAAGTAGAATTGAGAACATGTCCAGTGATGTTGCTGCGAGCAAGCAACCGACTGTCGTCAATCTGGTCACCTGGCGTGCCATTCTCATCAGCCATGATTCGATAGTGTGGGACTGCTTCTACCACAATCTCCTCCTCGACCGTGGTCACATGGAAGATGTAGGCGAGTCGCTCGACTCTCTTGTTGGTAATCGCCCCATGGTTCGAGTCGTAAGGGACATCGGTAGCGCCTAGCACGAAAGTGATGTCCACCTCGTTGCCGTTCTGCTGCTGGTGCCACTGGGTCAGCGTCCACTCGACATTGTCGTAGTCTACCCACTTCACCATCTGCTCATGGCTCACTAGGCTGTCGCTCAACTCATCGAGTGTGCCTGCGACCTTGGGGCCATGAACATCGAAAATACCGTTTTCGTTTTGGTCTGCGTATTCGACCACGCCGATCAAGCGCTGCCAGAAGATAGTCTCCACAGGGATGCCGACTCTCTTGTCGAATCCTTGGCGGTCATCGTAGACGTCTGCGACGCCCATGTACTTGGTCTGAATAGTTGCGAACTGGATTCTGCCATCACCGTAGTTGACAAGCATCCTCGCTTCACCTAACTTGAGGCTGATCACGCCGTTCTCCAAGTCCTGTTCAATCACGATGTTCTCGCGCGTGTAGTCAATGTCTTCGCCTGGCCGCGTGTCAGGGGCCCCATCGACCGGCGCGCCCTGAGCAATAGCCAGCCCAGAAGTCATCATCAGCGCTACCAACGAAAGTGCCAGAATTACTCCCCTTCTCATTCCATTCTTGATGTCGCTCATCCTTCTCACTACCTTACCCGATGCTCTCCACCTATAATGAGCAGAGGGCGTCGAATACCACCAAAGCCCGACCATATACCAAAAAAACGGTGAATGGGGGCCATTTGGAGGATATCCATCACACACCCCAACCGGCGAATGAGTCCGCCGTTTTGTTCAAGTGCTCCACGCACCCGCCCACCCTCATGACAGGCCGAGATGGCTCTGGCTGGGAGCCCACCGCCTACCGCACCCACACGCTTGGCGAAATCGCCCAGCACGGCGCCCAAATGATCGGTCACGAGGTCACCATCGCCGGCTTTGCAGAGACTGTCCGCGGCCGAGGCGCCATCTGCTTCCTGATTCTTAGAGACGGCACAGGCTACTTGCAGGCGTTCCTGAAGAGTGACAACATGGACGAGGCCACCTTCGAAACCATCCAAGGGACCACCCGAGAGTCAGTCATCCAAGTCACCGGAACGGTCGCCCAGAAGCGCCCACCCAAGGTCAAGGAGGGTGAGCCAGAGCCTCCCGCAGAGTTCGAGGTCCAAGTCACCTCAGCGACTATCCTCACCGCGGCGGAGGCACCGATGCCGATGGGTGTGGCCGACAAAGTCCACATCGGGCTCGACACGCGACTCGACAACCGTCACATCGACCTGCGCCGCAGCCATGTCAACGCCATGTTCCAACTGCGCGGCAAGGTGCTGCAATACGGGCGGGAGTACCTCATCACTGAAGGGTTCAGCGAGATGAATTCCCCGAAGATTATCGCGGCAGCTGCCGAAGGAGGCACCAACCTATTCCCGTTGAAGTACTTCGACATAGATGCCTATCTCTCCCAATCGCCTCAACTGTACAAGCAACTGGCCATCTTGGGAGGTCTAGAGAGAGTGTTCGAGGTTGGACCGGCGTTTCGGGCGGAGAAGCACGACACCTACCGTCACCTCAACGAGTTCATCTCCTTCGACATCGAGATGGCATTTGCGGATGACAACGATGTCATGGGCGTGCAGGAGCGGATGATTCACCATGTCTGGTCTGAGATTGCGGCAAACGACCAGAACCTGATTGACATGATCAACCAGTGGCGAGCGGAGCAGGAGCCTCCTCAAGACCCAATCACAGTGGAAGTGCCAAGCCTGCCCTTCCCGCGAGTCGAGTACAGTGACGCCATCGGAATCATTCAGGCAGCCGGTGAGAAGATTGAGTGGGGCGACGACATCGAGGCCCACCACGCCGACATGATAGCCGCCGAGTATCCCGGATTCTACTTCCTGCCGAGATGGCCGATGAGCATGAAGCCGTTCTACATCTACCACAACGCCGACGAAAAGGGGCCCGATGGCGGACAACTCAGTAGGGGCTTCGACCTCAACTACGGCCGCGACGAAATGTGCTCGGGCGGACAGAGAGAACACCGTACCGATGTGCTAGTTCAGAACCTAGTCGACATGGGATTGGACCCCGAAGAGTTCGCCTTCTATGTCGACGGCTTCCGATATGGGGCGCCGCCACACGCTGGTTGGGGGCTGGGAGTAGCAAGACTCCTCATGGTGCTGACAGGCGCGGGCAACGTCAGAGAGACGGTCCTATTCCCAAGAGATCGACGCAGAGTCACTCCCTAATGTTCCGGACCCTTGTGAGTCCACCGAATATCGAAGCATGTCAATATCTTTAATACAATCCAACTCTACCACCAATCACTCTCCGGTGTTGGAAGCAGCCTCACCGGATTGGCCGTACTCGGCCACTTGGGTCCGCGTTTGCGGGCCACTTCTAGCGTAGTATCTTGGGTTGGGCATCCCACTAACCAGTGGCTGCAAAATGGGCTCTGCCTCCCAAGTCACATACTGCACTGACTCTTGTGAGTCCGTACCCTTGCGAATACGATGAAAAACAAAATTAG
>CAUZJP010000148.1:0-4119 GCA_963580235.1 Candidatus Thalassarchaeaceae archaeon | reverse complement strand
GAGCTGTTGACGTCGTGCCTTTCATCCCCATATCCGGAGTAAGCATGGAAGAGTGCGTCAATCTGGCCCGCCGGTACGGGGAGATTGCGAGTGAACGGTTTGGATTGCCAATCTACCTCTATGCCGATGCGGCAATTAGTGAACAGCGAGTAAAACTGCCTGACATCAGACGAGGAGAATATGAGGGCCTGCGGGAAAAGATTCTGCAGCCTGAATGGGTACCCGACTTCGGTCCAGCAGAGTTCAAACGGACTATGGGGGCAACCGCTACGGGGGCGAGAAATATCTTGATTGCCTACAATGTCAATCTGGATACCGACGACAAGTCTGCGGCTAACCGAATTGCCGGCAGGTTGCGGACTAGTGGAGTACTCAAGAAGGACGAGAATGGAGAGAAAATCATCGGTACTGATGGGAGTCCAGAACGAATCCCCGGCCGCTTCGATGCTCTGCAGGGTGCAGGTTGGATGTATGATGAATCAACCGCACAAGTCTCAATGAATTTACTGGACCACGGCAAAACAGGACTCCATACCGTGACTGAAGCGATACGGAACGAAGCTGCCACCCTAGGATTGAGGACTACCGCTGGAGAGTTGGTCGGTCTAGTCCCTCTTGATGCAATGACTGCCGCCGGCAGATTCTACCATGAGTCACCCGAGTCGGCTGATGAGGGGAGTCTTGTGGCGGCCGCAATCGAAGGTCTGCAATTGAGCGCTTTATCGCCTTTCATACCGAATAATCGAATTATCGAGTTCGCAGCGGAGGGTGTCTGATGACCGACTTCGGAGAATTCTCACTTGATGAGTACAGGGACGCCCTCGCTTCTGCCGAGCCTACGCCAGGGGGTGGGACGGCAGCTGCTGTCGCCCTCTCACAAGGCGCCGCACTTGCAGTTATGGTCTGCAACCTGACCATTGGAAAGGAAAGATGGGCGGATGGTTGGTCACATTCCGAAAATTGTTTGGGTATAGCAACCCCACTCATGTCATTGGGCCATGAACTCGCCGCTGCTGACGCAGAAGCGTTTGATTCAGTGATGGCTGCATTCAGACTTCCAAAGGAATCTGATGAGGAGAAAGCGCATCGAAAAGACGCTATTCTATCTTCTACCAGGATAGCATCGGAAGTTCCCCTCAAGACAGCGAAAGAGGCTCTCGTTCTGCTCGAGTGCCTGCCTAAGTTGGCTGAGGTAGGGAATGCTAACGCGGTGACGGATGTTGCTGTGGCAAGTCTGCTCGTCAGTGCCGCCTGCAAAGGGGCCCTGTTCAATGTCCAGATCAACGCCACCAGCCTTCCTAATGAGGAGGGAAGTTCACTTCTCAGTGAAGTTGATGGGATTCGAGAGCAGGCCAAAATCGTGAGTCGAGATGTGATGACTGCGGTCCACGACAGACTCAATTCCTAAGTGCTGTGAACAATCGGTCCATCGCAGCAGCAATCTCAGCGACAGATACTGCTCCGATCGAGATTCGGAACCATCCGGTCTCGCCCTCAAGTCCGAACGCTTGGAATGGAACGACAGCGACTCCAGCAGCTTCTAGCAACCATCTTCGAATCTCTTCATTCGTATCTACTCCGAGCATCTCGAACAAGTCAAACCGAGTGGCTAGGTAAATCCCACCCTCAGGTTCTACGAAATCGATTGAAAAGCCGTCGGCGTTCATTTCCGCTAACCTGCTCTTCAACAATTCCATACGCGCTGAGATTCTCTCATCGAGGTCGTCAAAGAACGCGTCCAAACGGCTAGGCTCGGCATAGAGAGCAGAAACCGCCTGCTGTATCGGACGGGCCGGCCATGAACCCATGTGACCTATCAGAGCGATGACGGGGGCAGCGAGCGAGGGGGGGATTGCCATCCAGCCTAGTCTGAGTCCTGTGCCGGTCAGCGATTTGGATATCGCATCCAAGGTGATTGTATAGTCGAACATCTCGGGCCTGACATTGAGTGGGTGTATGTGCTCAACACCCTGCGCAGTCATGGTCGAATAGACTTGGTCGTAGACTAGCATCACGGGTTTCTTTCCTGTTTGCCTACGCTTCTCATTCTCAACTAGAATCACATCACAAATTGCCCCTAATTCATCAGCGGTGAAACAGGTTCCAGTCGGATTGAGCGGACTGTTCAAGATGAGAACCCGTATCTCCTCTATTCTCTCAGAAACCCCTGCTGCTGTAGGAAGAAACCTGCTCTCCTCTGTTCCGATGATTGGAATGTCCACGGCATCCGTAAGGTGGACATAGTAGTGGTTGTTCCAAGCGGGAACTCCGTGAGCCAAACCGTCGCCTGGTTCGATGAAGAGGCGGAAGGATGCATACAAAACCGGTCGAGCCCCTGAGCCTACGATAATACCCTCCGGGCCGACATCGACCCCATATCTGCTCGCCATCCATTTTGAGAGATTCCCCCTCAATTCAGGAAGCCCTGCTGCGGGAGGGTAGTTCGTTTGGCGAGAGGAAACGGCTTCGAGCATGTTTGTGATCAAATCGTCAGGCACATCGAATTGTTCGGGGGAAAAATCCCCGACCGTGAAGGGCGCTACCTCCCTCCCTTGGGCAATCATCTCCCTCACATCTGCAGCAATCGAGAGGATTCTGCTCCTCTCCATCCCCGCAGCCATTTCCGATAGGCGCCACTCGACATCGTCTGACTGCACGACCCAACGCGTTCTGCGACCGTTTTTAGCATCAACGGAAGCGAGGCGAACGCTCAAGGGAAGAGACCCCCCAGTTGGACACATGGGGGATGAGCCGTTGAGAGAGCACATCGGCGAGGGTATCCCCTCAACTCTCCCTGATTCAGCCCTTCACGATGATTCGGTGGACCACGCACCCGCTAGGCGACAAGTCCTCACCCCTTCCGAAAAGCGGTTGGCACTGAAGAACGCGCTGCGATACTTCCCTCCGGAGATGCACTCAACCTTGGCATCAGAATTTATTCTGGAACTTGAGAGGTCTGGCCACATCTACATGCACAGGTTACGCCCAACTGAATATGATATGAGGGCACACCCAATCGATTCCTATCCAGCCAATAGCAAGCAGGCCGCATCAATCATGATGATGATTCAGAATAATCTTGACCCTGCCGTCGCCCAATTTCCGCACGAACTGATCACCTACGGAGGAAACGGAGCTGTTTTCCAGAACTGGGCGCAATATCGACTGACTATGCGATACCTCAGTGAGATGACGGAAAACCAGACCCTCGTGATGTATTCCGGCCATCCCCTCGGGTTGTTCCCTTCACACCCTGACGCCCCACGAGTGGTCGTGACCAATGGGATGGTGATTCCTAATTACTCGAGTCAAGAGGATTACGAGCGCTTCAACGCGCTCGGGGTCAGTCAATATGGCCAGATGACGGCTGGCTCCTACATGTACATCGGTCCACAGGGAATCGTTCATGGTACCACCATCACTATTCTTAATGCGGCTAGGAAATACCTCGGACGCTCAGAAGATGAAGGTTTGGCGGGGGTGACCTTCGTCACCAGCGGGCTAGGCGGGATGAGCGGGGCCCAGGCCAAAGCTGCTGTTATTGCTGGCGCCGCCTGCATAATCGCCGAAGTCAATCCCGCTGCAGCAGAAAAGCGACATCAGCAGGGCTGGTTGGAGCAACTAACCTACGACATCGACGACGCAATTGAGAGAATGGTCACGGCCAGCGAACAGGGCGAGGCGACCAGCATCGGTTTCGTCGGCAACGTGGTAGATCTGTGGGAGAGGTTGCTCGAACGCCAAATCTCAGTCGACCTCGGAAGTGACCAGACGAGCCTCCACAATCCGTGGCAGGGCGGTTACTTCCCCGTCGGAATCTCCTTCGAAGAGGCTAAGAATATGATGGCTGAAACCCCGGAACAGTTCAATGAGGCTGTGAGGGAGAGTCTTCGCCGCCAGAGTACGGCAATCAACGGGCTCGCCGAGGGTGGGATGCATTTCTGGGATTATGGCAACGCCTTCCTGCTTGAAGCGTCACGAGCAGGCGCCGATGTGGTCAATGCCGACGGTACATTCGCCTATCCCTCATATGTTGAGGACATCATGGGGCCGATGTGCTTCGATTACGGATTCGGCCCGTTCCGCTGGGTCTGCTGTTCGGGACTCGATAAGGACCTG
>CAUZJP010000147.1:0-4152 GCA_963580235.1 Candidatus Thalassarchaeaceae archaeon | reverse complement strand
CGGCTGACACCGACTTGGTGATTGAGGCAGTCTTCGAGGATTTCGACATAAAAACTCAGGTTTTCGCAACCCTCGACGAGGTCTGTGGTGAAGAGACGATTCTCGCCTCAAACACCTCTTCCCTCTCGGTGAACGAACTCGCTGCGGCTACCGGGCGTCCCGACCGATTCGTCGGACTGCACTTCTTCTTTCACCCCGCCAAGAACCGCCTTGTCGAGGTCATCCCGGCCAACACCACTTCAGCCGAAACGCTGGCGCGAACCGTACAGTACTGCAAGACTCTCGGAAAGGTGGTCATCGTCTGCAAGGACAGGCCCGGATTCGTGGTCAACCGCTTCTTCGTCCCCTGGCTCAATGAGGCGTGCCTCCTACTAGACGAGGGAGTTGGGACCACCGCACAAATTGATGCTGCCGCCTGCAAGGCGTTCCGCATCGGAATGGGGCCGTTTGCCTTGATGAACCTGACTGGGCCGCCGATTGCACTGCACGCCAACGACTACCTCGCAGAGCAGTTGGACTGCCCTCGGTACACGGGCGCGCAGAGCCTGCGCGCCTTGGTTGAAGCGGGTGAAATGTGGAAAATCGATGACGAGGATGGCGGTTTGAGCGAAGAGGCGGCGAAACTCATCTCTGAGCGGTTGCTCGGACAGGTGTTCGCGGTGTGTACTCAGATTGTCGATGAGGAAATCTGCTCGATGGAAGATGTCGACCGCGGTGCGAAGGTCGGACTCCGCTGGGCCCAAGGGCCGTTCGAATTGGCTAACCGCCTAGGTGTTGCCGAGGCACACAGAATGGCTGCGGCGTATGCTGACTTGGCCGAGTTTTCGCTGCCCAGCTTCTTGGCTGAGCAGGCGGCGAGCGGCGAGCCGTTCTCATTCTCATATGTCGACTTGGAGGTCGATGGCGGGGTTGCGACCGTTCGAATCAACCGGCCAGAGGCGATGAACGCACTCAACGAGACGGTTGTCGCTCAACTCGGGGCTGCGCTCGATGAAGCGAATGGACGAGATGATGTGAGCACAATAATTCTCGAGGGTGCCGGCAAGGCGTTCGTCGCCGGCGCCGATGTCAAATTCTTCGTCGACAAGATACGCGCCGATGCGGTCGCTGACATCGAGTCATTCACAGCATTTGGCCACAATGTCCTCAACAGTCTGGAGAACTCCCCAAAGACGACCATCGCTCTCACCACCGGACTTGCGCTCGGAGGCGGGCTTGAACTAGCCCTATCGTGCGACTACCGGGTTGGTACTCGCCGCACTCAGTTCCGCTTCCCCGAAACGAGCATCGGCATCTACCCCGGCCTCGGTGGTAGCCAACGGACTCCTCGCATCTGCGGTGTGGAGGCGGCGCGCTGGGCTGTACTCGCTGGGAACTTCGTCGACCACAACACGGCAGCGGCCCTCGGCCTGCTCACCCATCTAGTCGAACCCGCCGAAGTAGCTGCGACTATCGCCGCACTCGGAGACGCTGGAAAGCCCGACAACAAGTACCCGGGTGTCCCGGCCAATCCGGAGCACCCCGTGGCGCAGTTCGCCAGCGCCTTCTACTCAGACGACAACATGGAAACACTCCTCTCAGGAGGATGCCCGGATGGCTTCGACGCTGAGGACCGAAATGTCAGCCGCCAACTGAAGTCGCTGAAATTCGCCGCACCGATCGCTGTCCGGATGGCGAGCGAACTACTCGACGACGCCGTTGCCACAGGTGACGACCTCGATGCAGGTCTGGCACTTGAGTTGGAGCGACTCTCAACCATCTTCGGAACTGCTGATGCCCTCGAAGGGCTCTCAGCCCTCATCGAAGGACGGCGAGCCGTGTACTGCGGCGAATGATGTCCTCAACGGTGCCAATGCGGAGGGCGCATCGCCTCTGCGCTAGCCATCCAAAATTTGTGGAAGTAGTGAAGAATCACTGACGACCCTTCCACACCTTGCTAAAGAGCAGCCGAGAAATGCTGAGCCTACGACTCAAATTCGCCTTCTCAGCCGCGTGATAGCGCGCGCTCTGATGTTCAACCCAATCCTCTAACCAATCGTCCATACTAGTTTACCTCCTGCACTGGTGCAGTAATTACACCGCGTGGCCCGTCATATATCAACTGGGGAGTGGAAACGGGTAAACCTAAGTGCAATGGCTACACCACCTGTAACCACACACACCGGGGTATGGACATGACTGAACCACCAATGCGACTAACCAAAGAGGAACTTGCCGAACTAGAGGATTCAATCGCCGCCACGGAGGACCTAGGCGCCAAGGTTCGGGAGGTGTTTGAGCGAAACAGTGAGGATGGTGCCTTCGGTGTTTCTTGGGAAGTCCAGTCCGCGGTCGAGGCGCTGGAGGTATTCGCAACCCGCTGGTCGATTGAAATCCTCGCTACACTCTACATCGCCGGCGAACGGCGCTTCAACGAATTGAGGCGGCTTCTAGTTGGAATCAGCAGCAGAACTCTCTCCGACAAACTGACCACTCTGAGGGAGGCCGGTCTGGTTGAGCGGGCGGTCGTCGAGGGGCCGCCTGTGAAGGTCACCTATCGGCTCACCGGACATGGTGGCAGGGCTGGCAGGCTTCTCGGACCACTGGTCGGCTACATGAGGGTGAACAACGGCTCGGTCGCCGGGCCGGAATGAGTTCTTTCAACCAGCTGTCCTTTCATGCGCGCGTACGAACAGTACACCAACAGATACAAAGGGGTTATCAGCCGAAAACTGTCCAGTATGGCACTTCTGCAACAGTGGGGAAAGAGCGGCGGCTTGCTTAGCCTTGGCTTTGCGGGTCTCGCAGGTTTTGGCACCCTTGCCGTGGGCTTCCTGCCGTGGAACTGGTCGATCACCGGTACCATCAGTGCTCCTCAGATTCCCGACTGGGAACACCCGCTCCGCAAGCGAATCTTAGAGACTCTTTCCACTAGGCCGGGAATCTGCTACAGACAATTGCAGAAGCGTTTGGAGGCCGCCAACGGAACCCTTCGCCACCACCTCGATGTGTTGCAGAATCAGCGTACTGTGACTACGATGGCGGTCAATGGACGGACCTGCTACTACGCTGGCGCGCCTAGTCAACTCGAAGTCGTGCGCCACATGAACATCAAGGATGAGAAGGCGGCGCAGATAATGCCGGTCGGACTCTCACAGGTGCAGAAGGAGGTTGTTACCCGCCTAGTGCAGGAGCCTCTACCCCCATCACAAGCCGCAATGGCCCGTGACCTGAAGAGGAGTCGCGCCTCGGTGAACAGCGCGGTACTCGTTCTCAGACGGCGTGGCGTGCTCAACTCCAACCAGCTGGACCTCGCTAGCCATCTGCACGGCCTCCGTACTGGGAAGCTGGACTACGAGTGGCTGGACGACCGACAAATCACCGCATGATCGGTAACTCACTGATACGCGATTTGTAGTATCAGTACACCGTTTGCCATGAAAGTGCTTTGAACCGTCGTGGGCACGCTTCGCATCGATGTTCAGTGTCCGCCTCGAAGAGCACCCTGCTCCGAGCGCCCAGAGTGATGCTGACATTCTCATTGGATGGCTGCTCGATACTCTCGGTCTGGTACGCCGTCGAAGTGACGCCTTGACTGTCGCAGCGAGCCAGCGCCCTCTCCACCGACTACTCAAGGAGCATCTGCTGGCAGAACCTGGCGTCGGTCGAGATGCTGCTTACCTCGCCGACGCCCTCGGCATCAGCGCAACCGCCCTTCACCACCATCTGAACCGACTCCACGCGCTCCGCTTGGTCAGCAGTTCGGGCGGTGAGAGGGGGTGGAAGGCCCACCATCTCCGTAGCGGCTCACTAAGCGGGGCAGTAGAACTGCTCAGCGCTGAGATCCGCGCCATCCTAACCCTTCGACTCCGCCCACTCTCAGAATGGCGCACCGCAAACAACCCTGCACCTGAAGGGGCGGCTGAAGTAGAGCGCCCCCACTTCCGACTCATCATCAGTGAGTCTGCAGCCGTCGTCGAAGGCGGGGATGAGTTGAGCGCTTTACTCCGCGACTTCGGCCTATGCGGAGAGCGCCCCGGAAAGTCGGCCGACGGATTGACCCGCCTCGCCTTTGAGCAGCTCCTACAGAGTGAGCATCCCTTCTCATTGGATGAAGGGGTCAACGAGTGGGGCGTCACGCGACCTCGCCTACAACGAACCTTCGACCGGATG
>CAUZJP010000146.1:0-4171 GCA_963580235.1 Candidatus Thalassarchaeaceae archaeon | reverse complement strand
CTATCCTATCTTTGATGGAACCACCAACATTGCATCTCTCCAACTTGACCCAAACCTCTGAGCCTTGAAGGTGGGAGGTGATTCTGTTGAGGCGAATCAGTGGTGTGTTGCCGATGGCGGCGACCGCATCCTCGTACGCGCCTGCGGGCAGATCCATGTGAGCCGATTCCATCGGCTCGATATGATGATTCGTATCGAGCAGGCAGCACTCAAGGCAGGATGTGAAAGCCGTATACCCAGTAACTCCGGTAATGAGTGTCGGAAGCTGTTCCTGCCTCCCTCATCTCTCTGAGGACCTCTGCGATGGCGGACCGGATGGCTGCATCACGCCCCTCGCCTTCGATTAGAGGTGCAGCGATTTCCGCAAGGCGCGGCACGAGGATGAAGCGCTCGGCATCCTCGTTTGAAAAGTCAACGACATGGTCGCTGATTCGGCTCAACAATCCGGCTGAACTGATGGCTCTCATCAGCACTTCAATCGAGAATGGTACGGGAAATATTCGATCCACCCTTCGCTCGGCTCTAGCAGCGTCCTCCACCTCCATCTCGGAGAGAAGTGTCTTGCGAGCCTCGTCATCCCTGAGATATTCACGAACTGCCCTGTACGGGTCATGCAGACAGGCGGCGGAACTCGGCTTCAACGCGCTCTCGACATCACCACTATCCCAGACGAACACTCCGCCTCGAACGAGGGAGTTGGCGAACTGGGCGGCGAGGTCATCAAGGGCTCTAACAGGTACGAGATGCAGCGTTGAGGAGGAGATGATGACATCCGCCTTGCGACCACCCAACATCTCGTCGAGTTCCCGGAACACCGTGTCTCCCGACTCGTCTTGAGAGATAGATAACTCGAAGTGGACGTCGTCGCGCTCACCAAGGATTTCCCGCGCTTTGCCAAACCAGGACTCCAGTGGGTCCACAAGCACCAATTCAATCGTAATCCCCCGCTCATCGAGGACTCTCAGCAACTCGATGGCCGAGCCTCCGGTTCCAGCGCCATAGTCGACGACGAGTGAACCCTCTCTGATGTAAGGCAGGGCGAGGTCGAGGAGGTGCTGCACCGATTCACGATGCCAACCGGCGGGACGATTGGTGTCCCCCTCGAGGTAAAGGGCGCGGTGGTACAACTCACCGTCAGCGATTTCAAAATCACTCAATCCCGACGGTTCCCAGCCACTCGCCATAAGGTCCCCCGTACACTGGGAGATGGAGGTGGCTATGACTCCAACGCTGCTTCGATGTCGGAAAAATAAACCCAAATATCACCGAATCCAGTTCAACAGAATGAACCTGGTAAATTTTGCAGACGGCGCACTAGCCATTTCCGGGCGCCGCGCCTTTGCCCCGCCGCGCTATGAAAACCACGGCCAAGCCGAGAAGTCCCACCACAAACAAGGCGGCCAGCACAGGTAGTAGAACGGCGAGTAGAGTACAGACCACACAGGCACCCGCCTCGGCCGTCGAGACGAGTGGGTTAGCAAGTCCACCCGTTGTTGCGGTCGACACCGCGCGGGTGGCGACTGTTCCGAGTTGGATCGTCCCTGCGGTTCCGCCACCCGCGACGACCGCCAGAATCCACTGTAATGTGGGGTCCATCCCATCTAGACTTGCTGAGGTGACGAGAATGCCAGCGACAATTGCGGATGGCGTTGTGATGGTGTCGAGGAGATTATCGAGCCAGGGAATGTAGTATGCCCCTATTTCAAGAATCGTTGCCAACGCGAAGACCGCAAGCGCCCACGTCTCACCGACCCACGCCCAAGAGTCACCCAACTCCATCAAGCCGGCACGAGCCCCCAGACCCATCGCAAGGGGTGGAATGAATACTCGAAAACCACAAGCCGCCGAGAGGCCAAGGCCGAGACTCAAGGCGACGATTCCACTCCAAATGTCCATCTCACCCCTCCGTATTCTCAGCTACCCAGCCGGCGTAACCCTCGCTCGCTTGATGAATACGATGGATGATCTGCGGTTCTTCGTATGGGTGTGATTCTGAGATTGCTGAGAACAGTTCCCCAAGTCGGAAAACACTCGTCTTGAATTCCAGTTTCCACTCCTCCTCGGTGCATTTCTCTCCTTTCCACAGGTAGGTTGAATGGATTCTACTTCGATGAACGCAGGCGACTAATCGGCCATTCACCAACGGTTCGACGAACATCCCCACCTCCTCTTCGCTCATACCTCCTGGAAGGGTCGTGGTAACCACAACCACCTCTTCGGCCATGGTTGGCGGAGAGGGAGAGAGCGCATCAATCTGCGGCTTGAGAGAGACGAGCATAGAGGGAACGATTGAAGACAGGAGCCGGCCCGAATGTATCCTGTGGGGGGAGAAGGTTTGGAGGATGAGTGGACTCAGCCCATCGAGAGCGGACCCATACCCATTGATGGGACTTCATTTGACATGATAGTGGCAGGTGGAGGCCCCGCTGGTTCTTCAGCCGCCTCATTCGCCGCCTTGGAGGGCCACCGAGTACTCCTGTTGGAAAAGGCATACTACCCGCGCGACAAGACCTGTGGCGATGCCGTAGGTGGTTCTTGCATGCGAATTGTCACCGAGTTAGGGGTCAGGCCAATGATTGAGGCAACTCCTCTTTTCCGAGTGGATTCGATTGTATTCTCTGCCCCAGGGGCCGGCACCGATGTGAAGATCAATCTGCCGGCAGACCAAGTCGCAGACCGGACTGCAGGATATTCGCTTCCAAGAATGCAATTCGACTACATGATGTTCAAGCGAGCAGTTGAATTGGTGCTCGAGAATGGTGGGTCGGTAATCCAAGGCTTCAGTGTGAAGGAGGTCCATTTCGATGGCGAGGGAGACAGTCAGAGAATCACCGGTGTCTCGGGGGCAATTGGTAGGGGTGCGGATAAGCAGGAGTTTTCATTCAGTGCCCCACTTACGGTCGGTGCTGCTGGCTTCAACTGTCCGGTGTCCAGAACGGTCACAGAGAAATGTCACGATGAGGTGATGCGGGATGATGAACATTACATAGCCGCATATCGAGAATACTGGGAAATGGATTCAGGTTCGGATATTGGGCCGATTGAAATCCATTTCATCGGTGGCAAACTCGCAAACGGCTACTTTTGGATATTCCCGGTGAGTGGTGGCGACCCGGAAAATGGACGCCCGCCTATCGCGAATATAGGCTGTGGAATGCTGATTAGCGACATGAAAAAGATGGATACGAAGTTGAGGGAACTGCAGGCTTGGGTCATCAACGACCATCCAAAATTCAAACAGCGGTTCGCAAACTGCAAGATGATTGAAGGGTCGGATAAAGGCCATCTGATTCCATGCGGTTCGCCCCGAAAGGATGCGCCGAGTTACCAGCCTCGCCGATTCGCCATGGCGGGGGCTGCATGTGTGGGTGATGCAGCTAGTTGGGTGGACCCATTCAGCGGCGAGGGGTTACACCAGGCGCTTCTCTCAGGCAAGGTCCTCACCCAATACCTCAGTGCTGAAAACGGTTCACTAGCCTTCACGAGCGAGGCTGCCCACGAATATCAACTCGATATGTGGGAGCGATTTGGGCCGGTCCTATCAACCAGTTACAAGTTGCAGAAATTAGTCAAGAAGAAGTGGTTGCTAAACTGGCTGCTGAGAAAGGCTGCGAAGGACAACAAGCGAGGGAAGGCGATTCGCAATCAGTTGGAACTAGCCTGCTCGACGAAGTCCGGCCAGGCGGAGATGGCTGGCACTTGGCAGATGCTGAAGATGGTGCTCTTCTGATGGTGAGATGATGGATACCTCACTGAACGGGATCAACTGTATCTTCTTGGACCTCGATGGTACGATTTACCTCGGTGACCAACTGATCCCGGGTGCTCTAGAATTTCTCGAGCGATGTGATGAACGGGGTATTAGACGGTTCTTCCTCTCAAACAACTCCAGCCGTTCGGTCACTCAATACATCGAAAAGTTACGAGGATTAGGCATTCCTGCAAAACCCGATGAGGTGATGCTCTCGACCCACCAACTAATTCAGGTGCTCCTTGGGGGGCCTTCTCCCTTCAATCCGGGGGCTGTGGAGGAGGAAATCACCGGAGTATTCCTCGTGGGTACTGAGGGGATGCGCAGCATGATTGAAGCGGCCGGAATCCAGACCGACAGTGATAACCCCGAGGCTGTGGTTCTTGGATATGATACTGAAATCAATTACGAGAAGATTGC
>CAUZJP010000145.1:0-4181 GCA_963580235.1 Candidatus Thalassarchaeaceae archaeon | reverse complement strand
CGCTTCACGCCGAGTTACGCCAACCGCGGCTGTTACCGACCGGTGGCGTGTTTCGTCTTCTGCTTCACAACACCTGCGAAGAAGCCGCAAAAAATCTCCAATTCCCGCTGATTCACGCCCTCCCCAGCCATGAGTGGGGCCGTGGGAAGACTCGTGACCTAGCGGGGTTGCACCAAGCCTTGCGTGAGGAGGAGTGCGGCGACTGGGTCGGCCCCGGTCTCGACTCGTTTCGTCAAATCCTCAACCATCTCGGCAATGAATTGGGAG
Source organism: Candidatus Thalassarchaeaceae archaeon (assembly GCA_963580235.1). Taxonomy (GTDB): domain Archaea; phylum Thermoplasmatota; class Poseidoniia; order Poseidoniales; family Thalassarchaeaceae; genus MGIIb-Q1. Next base: position 3,914 of record CAUZJP010000145.1, on the reverse strand, counting down.
GGATTCACCCCGACCTTCAACTCAGAATGGTCGTCGAAATCCTCGAAAAGAGGCCTACGGTACAGATTCCGTTCGGTTTAATCCCGGTAGACGGTGTCGTGATGCTCGACCATCCACCAACGCTGACACCGCTCCGAAGACGGCTCCTTGAGGCACTCACCAGATTCCGCCCGCTCCATGTTCTGGCCAACTCTGGAAGCCACAGACTCGGGATCCACGGCTTTGTCCCAAACGACATTCCACCCGCGCGCTCGCGAGGCGACCTTCCTAACTGGATCCCTGTCCACAAGGTATGGAAGCCACCCGAGCAGAGTTCTTCCGACACTGCGACCCGGCTGTTAGTACCTCGAATCGAGCGTTCCATCGAGGCAACTCACGCTTTACTCGTCGAGGCGCTGGATGTCGAGTCACCTCCCGAATCAATCTTGTTGATCGACCCGAATGCGAAATCTCACAGGGATGATTGGAGTCGAGTCCTCGACTCCTTGGGCGTCCCTCTCTCCACCCCCTCCCGGCCACTCTGTGAGAGTCCCGGAGTCCATTGGCTGTTGGCCCTAGCCGGACTTGCTCACCATGAGGATGCGTGGTCATTGGCACGGTTGCGGGCCCTCGCAGTACAGCGAACACTTGAGTTTCACGGCGACTGGTTGCAGGCCTCACAACACCCAAGTGAGGCAGATTGGAGGCCGACTCCCGATGTCTCGGTTCTCGAAGAGGTCTCTCGTGGATTCCATGTTCTTGGTGGCAGAGGTGCCTTGGGGCGCTGGCTTCGCTCGTTGGCCCGTCCCCCTCTTTCCAGTGGTTACGAGGACGAGGAGAAGTTGGGCCGTCGCCATGAGCAGACGCAGTGGTGGCTGCTCTCCTTGGCGAGCAAACTACGTCCGCTACTTTCAACTCAGGACAGGACAGCTCTTGGGGCCGATGCGGTCAGGGTCGGTTGCTACTCGGGGGAATCACTACCACTTCCGGACCCTGCGGAGTCGGGTGATGGTTGGTTCGCGGATTTTGCCGGCAGTCTTCGCTGGGAGCGCTGGACCAATTCGTTGGACGGCGAGTTGCACGAGACGCTTGCTGGTCTTCAGTTACTATTCGACGCCCATAGCAGATTACGGCAATCCCAGACTCTACTCGGGCAGACGCCGAACAGCGGCGGCGGGGAATGGGTCGAGGACCTGCGGATTCTAGTCGACGGAATCGATCTGCCTGGCTCGACGCTGCCAGACTCGATGGTCAGACTTCTGACCCCAGAAGCGGCGCTCGGCTGCCGTGCCGACCTCGTCATTTTGACTCATCTCGATGTCAATTCCTGGGATTTGCGGGCGCCGAGCGTACCCGGGCTGACCGAGCAGGAACGGGCGGAGTTGGGCGTTCTCCCTCCCGATGCGCCGCTGTGTAGCGCCCGCCACGCATGGAATCATCTGTTGCACTGTGCCGGCGAGGTCATCATTCTCGATGCGGCAGAAGATGAGTCTTCCCAACCCTCCACACCTCTCGCTGAGTGGCTCGCCAACCGAGAGTGGAAGCCGGAGCAACCACCTCTGCTGCCATCATTTGTTAGCTCTGATGAAGTACACCGAATCGACGGCGGAAAGGCGAGTAGATGGGGGCTATCGTTCATCGAGGGCGAAGGCGCCTTTCCCACTGCCCGACCTGGCGATGTGGTCTCTGATGGAGAGGGCGGGTTCGAGGTCGTTGTGACCGGCTCGATGGCCCGTGACATCAGGCAGCGCAGCGGACTGAACCTCCATTCGGGTCGAAACCCGGAGTCGGCACCGCTCAACCCTGCGAGCGTCACCATTTCGCTCGACTCAATACTTGTGGCCGACCGCCTCGACAGGCAGCCGCGGATGGGGACGCTGGAGCAGCCCTACTTGCCATCGGATCGATTGGGTGATGTCGTAAGCCCCGAAAACCTCCGGATGAAGCCGCAGCATCGAGAACCAAAGGTCACGACTCCACGCCACAATCCCACATGGCCGACGATTGGTCTCTCGCTACCGAATCGCTCCCGCGCACTGACGGTCGATCCTCGTCCCCTCTCTCCAAACCAGACAGACCTATCCGACCATGACCATCGACACGGTTTTGTCAGCGGCCCGGAGTTTGCGACGAAGGTATGGTCTCCGAGCCGCCTCGGCCAGTGGCTCTCATGTCCGCGCAAGGGTTGGCTCTCAACTCGATTGGATGCGACTGCCGAAGAGTCACAGGATGACGATGTTGATGTCAGAACCCGTGGACTGCTAGTGCACGGTGTGTACGCCGATCTGCTCTGTGAACTGCTCGGAATGGAGGTCGGCGAAGAGCGAGACGAATTCAACCCGCCTTCTGTCGCGCTGTGTGGCATACCAGACGCAGAAATGCGCGCCAGACTGCTCCACTTCGTGGAACAGCGGGCACCTTGGCTGAATCGCGGTGATGCGGTCGCCTCGGTTCGCAGACTCGGCCTCCTCGGAATGAATCGAGCGGAGTTCGAGGAGGCCTCCGGAAAGGATTCAGTACCGAATCTCAGAGGCCGATTCGGCAGGATGCTCGACGCTGAACTGACCCTCGCGAAGGCCGCCGTTCTTGCACTTGAGTGGTCACTTCCCGGTAGCAGCACGGAGCCGGGAGTCCTGCTTGAACTGCCGGAGGAAGGTGCGCTTGAGGGGCTACGCCTGAGGGGGATTATCGACAGGGTAGAATTGATTCCATTCGATGACGACGACAGCAGTTTTGTCCAAGAGTCAGGCAGCGAAGAGATATGCCCACTCGACCTCGACCTCGGTGAGGATTGGAAGCCACGCCGACTGGTGGTCATCCGTGACCTGAAGTCACTTGAGGGGCCACGCCCGAAGGATGGCGGAATGCGTCACCGCCGAGAGTTGTTGGAAGGAGTCCAACTTGCTCTTTACGCGCGAGCGTGGGAGGTAACCCATCCCGGTGACAGGGTGATTGGAATTGGTATTGCGGAGGTCGGCGAGGAGAGTGCGCTTTACATTGAAGCCGACCCTGACTACGAGTTGCATCTGACATCACTTGGAATCGGCGAGGTAGCCTGCAACAGTAGCAGCATCCACCGCAGACCGGGAGAATCTCATGAGAGCCCGAAGAGTAACACATTCCGCGCTTGGCTACGGCATCGCTTGACTGCTGCGCTGCGGATCAACGAGATGTCATCCAAGGGGAAGGTGATTCCAACGCCGAGCGGAATCGCCTGCACCTACTGCTCCGTGAAGGAGGTCTGTGGCTTGGCGCCCATAGTGGGAGGTGACCGGGAATGGAGTTGAACCGGGGCCAGGTTTTGGGTCTGAACCTCGACATGCACGTCGTCCTCGACGCGGGTGCCGGGACAGGGAAGACCGCCTGCATAATTCAGAGAATTCTCGAACACTACCTCTCCGAAGACCAGCGAGCGACCAGGCTCCTCCCCCCAGGACCGCGCGAAGTTGACCTAGGTGGCGGCTTCCTCCAGACACCTGCGAGTCAGCGTGAGGACCTTCGAGAGTGGCGCGGTCTACTCCCTACCGAGGTGGTTGTGCTGACCTTCACGGTGAAGGCTGCCGAAGAGATGCGTGACCGGCTGCGCAGGGAGATTTCTCGCCTCCGTCCCGGCCCAAGAGGTGTGCGGGACGGTCTCCGCTACGACCCTCGAATTCGAAACGAGGGGTTGGTTGAACAGCTCACGATGTTGCTCGACGAGGCACCGATCGGAACCATCGACTCCTTCCTCCACAGGCTGGTATCCGCCCATCGCAACCTGCTCGCCGACAGGCCGACTCATCAACAGATGTCAGACGCCCAGCGAGCTATTCTGAGAGAGCGCGCATTGAGCGCAGTCTGGCGAATCCAGAACGAAGGACACGCTGGTGACCTCAGAGTGGTGAGCGTTCCGATCAGCAACTTCCTAAGCGCCAGAAATCGCCTTTCTCACCAAC
>CAUZJP010000144.1:0-4245 GCA_963580235.1 Candidatus Thalassarchaeaceae archaeon | reverse complement strand
GGCGGTGTTGGGCATGTTTGCCCTCATGTTGCTCTGTTCGGCAGCAACTGCTACCACCGCATCTCCCGCTCTCCAAGATGATGAGTCGGATCCAGACAGAATCCTCAGCTACGAACAGAGCACGCTCTACATGTACGGTATCTCAGATGCAAATACACCAAACTCTTGGGAGACATGGAACCACGCCGAATCAAATGACGGACAGTCAGATGACAGTTTCTCTGAGAGCAACTTCCCTGGTACATCGAATGCAGGAGGTGGAAGACGCGAGTTCGCCTTCGACAGCACAAACCCAAGTAACGAATCCTCAGGTTTGGACAAAGAATTGCCTATTTCAGGGAAGGTCGTACTCTCATTCTTCTGTAACGGAACCTGCACCTCTGCTCAAGAGCAAATCGAACTCACCTTGAGAATTGGCCCTGTTGGTGGATTGACAGATGTGACCACCCTATACCTTGAACCTGATGAAGTGGATGGGAATGTCTACACATTCGAATTCCAAGGGCACCAAATTGATGAGGTTGAGGACGGCGAAGTATTGGGAATGAGGATCGCTTTCACCAAACCCCAAGATGTTCCTAATGGGGGCTACACACTCGAACTCGGTCGAGATAATTTCGAGATGAATGTGCCGGTTCTACCCCCATATGAGGAAGAAATCCCGGGGCTTGATCTCCAAGAGGGTGAGGAATATGTGTCTCCATACTCGGTCGGTAGCGCCGGATTCGTAGAGATGGACGCCGAGTCGAGTTCGTGGGGAGGGCCCATATTCTTCCTGATATTCAGCGTCGGCATCGCGGCTCTAATCATCATGTTCCTTCCTGACATTGGGATTTGGAAGGTACTTTCCGTGGTCACCATCACATTCGGGCTAATCGCTTCCCTCTGCATCATCCCACTCATCTCAGGGCCGGTGGCACTCTCCTCAGCAGTTGACGAAAACGCCCCGGGCGTATGGACCATCGACGAGTTGGCTGGACTTCAGGAGAGGGAGGGGACCTTCCTTGGAGAATTGGTTCCTGGTGACGAGTTCAAGGTCTGGATAGAGTACGACACCGTCTATCGAGCTAAGGATGTCGAAGGACATGGAGACTGGCACTACGGACTCGGATTCGAGCCGTATGCCGACTCTTTGGGTGACCCGACTGACACTACCTCCAGAGGAAGGGAATACGTTCAACTCTACTTCTCGCTGCTGAACATCGACCCTACGGCAGGCTCAGCGGTCATCATCAATGTCAAGATGATCAACATCACCGGCCCCGAGGGTGAAGGGAGGGTGGTCCCACAATGGGCAGTCCCCGGCGAAGAGGAAAACCAGTTCTGGGTCAAGAGCCCTGAGTTCGGAGGACGCTGGGTCATCCCCGAGAAGATGGCGGACGGCTCCACCGTGCTGGAAATAGTCGGCGTCTCGTACAGTTGGCAATATTACCCGATGCTGTTGGTTCTTGTCGGAATCGCAATGGGCGGCGTTGGCATCTGGCAACTTAACAAGGGTCGAAGCCCCGCTTCACGCGAGTATGACGACGATGATGACGACGATGACTTCGACTTGGATGACGATGACGACTTCGACGATGACGATCTCGACTTCGATTTGTAGAGGGAGGTGAATTCCTTGGGCTGCAACCTGAGGGACTTGGCTACGCCGCATCCTATCGAACTCACTGACCTGTCCGGCCAAAGGGTCGCAGTTGACGCTTTTCTCACCGCCTACCAGTTCATCACCTCACTTCGCGCACGGGGGAGGGGTCAGGATGGCGGGCCTCTCAGAGACCCCGACGGAAACCCGGTTTCCCACCTCATGGGCTTCCTAGACCGAGCGACGGTGATGGTGGAGGCGGGTATCGACCCGGTGTTCGTATTCGACGGCAGGCCGCATGAACTGAAGTTTGAGACGCTCGCCGGGCGCAAGGCTCGCAAAGATCTGGCGAAGGAGAAGTGGGCTGCAGCCGTCGAGGCTGAGGACTGGACTGCCGCTCAGAAGTTGGGCGCACAAATCGCTGTATACACCCGCGAAATGGTTGCTGAGACGCGGCAGATGCTCGACCTGCTCGGAATTGCCAACATCGAGGCGCCGATGGAGGCGGAAGGCGCTGCCGCAGTGCTCTGCGCGCGTGGGCAATTCGACGCTGTTGCCAGTCAGGACTGGGATACTCTACTCTACGGCTCTCCCGTGATGGTGAGGAACCTCGTCAGCCACGGAACCCGGAAGTTCGGGAAGGTGGTGCGGGCGGAGAGAATCGTCCTAGCGGAGTTGTTGGAGGAGCATGGCATCACCCAGGAACAGTTGGTCGACCTCGGAATCATGGTCGGAACCGACTTTCACCCGGGAATCAGAGGGATTGGCCCGAAAACCGGTCTCAAACTCATCCGTGAGCACGGCACCATCGAGGAGGTGTGCGCCGTCAAGGAGAAGGAGATTCCAGAGCGGCTGGACGAGATTCGCGCCCTGTTCCTAAACCATCCAGCCAGTGATGAACCGCTGCCAGCAACGGGAATGTGCGACGAGGTGGGTCTGCGTGAGATGCTTGTCGATGGCCACAACTTCTCCGAGCGAAGGATGGAGAGGGCACTCAACCGGATGGACAACGCCGGGCGATTACGTCAGGGTGGACAGACCTCACTCTTCGACTTCTAGGAACCCTAACCTAAACACTCTCGCGCCACGCGCGAGACACATGGCGGAGCGGTGGTGGCTCGACGTCGGTGACGACCGCTTTTGGAAATCCCTGCTCATCATTGGCGTCCTCCTCAACGTCACAGTCTGTTTCACCAGTGATTTGGGGGTTGACACCCATGTTCGGCTGGCAGCTGATGAAGGTGGACTTCCATGGGGTCACACTCGACCAATAGACCCGCAGGCAAGCGACCCTGACTACTCCCCCACCACTTCTGCGACAAGATACGATGCTCTAGGAAGCCAACTTGGAGGTGAGTCGGGAATTCGCATCATCTCGCTGCTCTTCACGCTGCTCTTGATTGGGTTGACCTATGCAGCGGTTGGCATGGTTCGTGGCGACGATGGCTCTCGGCGTATTGGCATCAGAGCCGCGGCGCTGGTCGCAATCTATCCGACTTTCATCTTCTCAACCGGTCGAGGGTACTCAGAGTCGATTCTTGCCACCCTGTTGATTGCAGCACTCATTCCGCATCTGCTGAGCAATGTCGAAAATAGCCGGAAAAATCGTCTCCTCGCCGTAATCGTGTCCACTGTGATGCTGGCAGGAATATTAGCCGTGAAAGGATACGACATGCTACTGGCGATTCCAGTTGGCATACTGATGATGGTCTGGTTCGCTTTGGACTGGAACCAACCTTCGTTCCACAACATCTCCCGCAATCCCTTACGTGCCGGCAAGGCGACAGTACTGCTTGTCGGCTTGGTGATGCTCGCCCTAGGGGCGAGCGGGAACGGAGGTTCGCTTGCGGTGATTGCCAGCGCTCCAGCGCGATTTGCCTCAGCACTGCTGATTTCCGCATTTGACATCGTAGTCGTCTACATGCTATTCGGAATGGTGCTGTGGCCATTCGTCCACTGCACGCTTTCAAGACTTGGTGACATCGAAGACCAGTTGGCGACCATCCTAACTGTGGTAGTCAGCGGATTCGTCACAGCGATCACAATCTATGTGGCGGCGCTGTGGACCTACGAATCTCTGCTATGGGACTCACCATGGCCCTGGGTGACCTGGACCATGGGCAACAACGGACGATACATCTCACTGGTGATGGTGCCGACAATCATGCTGCTGACCAGAATCAAGTCTCTCGATTCAACAATGCCGTTCTTCGACCAGCCTACCAAGCGCACCAAGGCGGTGCTGGTCGGCTGCCTGTTGATTCTGCCGATTTCACTTCTGACGGCGGTCCACGGACAGACGATGTGGACTGATGACGCGGCCGAAGTATTAGACATAAATCTGGAGGATGGGGAGGACTTCCTGTTCATTCACGATGCTACCTTGGGAATGCACTACCTCTACACCTTCCACACCGGCATTGACTCTGTTGAAGAGAGGAATGTCACAGGACATTGGAGAGCCCCGGGTTCAGGATGGCAAGACGAACTAGTGAATGGGGTGGAAATGGATAACCGAGGGAATATCTCCAATGTGCAATGGGTGGTACTGTCGCCGGACATTGATTGGAATCCACCTGAGGGCTGGAATCGAGGGGAAACTGGAGAGGTTGACTTCATGAACGGTGGTGGAGAGTGGACTATTTGGACCACGCACGACGAGG
>CAUZJP010000143.1:0-4280 GCA_963580235.1 Candidatus Thalassarchaeaceae archaeon | reverse complement strand
GTCAATGTTGTAGTGCAGCCCGACATTTCCCTTGCGAGCCTTGGATGCTGCGATCACCAGTCGGCCAAGCAGCACCATGTTGCGAAGTTCTACAAGTTCGGTCGACGGCAGGCAGCGTTGCCAGATGCGGTCCACCTCGTCGTCGAGAAGCGCCAGCCTCCGCTCGGCCCGGCTCAGCCGCCAGTCGCTCTTCACCAATCCGACGTCGTCACTCATCGTCGAGCGAAGTTCCTGTCGGTCGTGCACCAGAGGAGCGTGTTCCTCCAAGTCAGCCAGCCCTTCGGCTCGCCAGTCTGGGAGAGTGCGGGTTTCCCCTCGCGCGTCGTTCCCCTCGCCCGCCAGCCATTCGATGACTCGCTGACCCGCCCGGTTGGAGAATACGACCGCCTCAAGTAGAGAGTTGCTAGCAAGCCTGTTCGCACCGTGGAGTCCTGTACAGGCAGCCTCACCGATGGTGTAGAGCCCGTCAATCGAGCGCCCGTTCCTAGTAGAGAAGGTGGGGTCATCAACTGCTAGGTCCCGCTGCCAGACCTCCCCCCACTCGTTGACTGCCAGGCCGCCCACGATGTAGTGTGCCGCTGGTGCCACGGGAATCGGGTCGCGACCGAACACGAGGTGGTGTGTCCCGATTCTCTTTGCGATGGTCGGGAACCTCTCCGCCAATTCCTCGCCATCGAGGTGCTCGGTCACCAACAGAACATGTGATTCGCCACTCCGCTTCATCTCGGCGTCAGCAGCCCGCGCAACGAGATCCCGCGTGGCGAGGCTGCCTCTTGGGTCAGCATCTCGCATGAAGGAGAACTCAGCCGGGTCGGCGGCTGAATCAGTTTCTCGGGCAGTCCGCCATTCCTTCCACCCATCCTCAGTCATCAGAACCGCCCCTTCGCCTCGTACCGCCTCAGTGATCAGAAACGGTCGCTCTCCACTCAGGGCGAGTGCGGTTGGATGGAATTGGACGAACTCTAGGTCGCGCACCGCAGCGCCGGCGCGCACAGCAATTGCGATGCCGTCACCGGTCGCGACCGCAGGATTGGTGGTAAGACGCCAAAGTTGCCCAGCGCCTCCAGTAGCGAGTAGAACGGCCCGGCTTGGGAGGGTGAATACCTTGCCATCATCATCGAGGCACCAAAGCCCTACCACGCCCCTTTCGTCAGAGTGCCTGTCAGCCAGAATCAGGTCGAGCGCGAGGCAGTCTTCGTGGATTGTCACATCAGGTGAGGCGCGACAGCCATCGATGAGAGCCCTCTCGATTTCAGCTCCAGTCGCATCCTTCGAGTGGAGGATTCTACGCTGCTCGTGGCCCCCTTCCATCACTAGATCGTACTCGCCGTCGCTCGCTCGGTCGAATCGGACACCCTCCGATATGAGGTCGTCAATTCGGGCACTCGCCTCGTTGACCACCATCCTGACGATTTCCTCGTCGCAGATGCCACCACCCGCCGACAGGGTGTCGAGCACATGGCCCTCCAGTGCCTCCAAATCGGTCGAGTCGAGAACTCCCGCAATGCCACCCTGCGCCCAGTTGGTCGAGGAGTCGGCAAGTCGCCGCTTGGTCACCAATGCGACTTTCAGCCCTGCCCGGGCACATTTGAGCGTAACAAAGAGTCCGGCGATACCGGAACCCACGATTGTGACATCGGTCATCAGACTCACTCGGGAGCCGTCGCTCCACCCCGTTTGCATTGAAGGTTGCGCCACCGTCTCGCGCCTTCCGGGAAGCCCTTGAGCACCTGTATCGACTTCCATCTTTACGCAACCGCTATCAGTCTCGGGGGAGGGCCTGTGGACGATGTCGAAGGTGCGGCCGCTGCTATTCGCAGTCCTCGGTGTCCTGCTGCTCGGATTCGTCCTCTACAATGTGGAGGTAGGTCTCTACTACTTCCAGTACCCCGGAGAAATCATCCACTACAAGTTGAATCTCACGGAACTGATGTCGGGAAACTGCGGTAGAGAGCAGATAAATGATGACTTGAGAGTCTTCCGCGAGAGCGCTTGCACCTCGCCGTTGGGCACCTATCATCTGACAGACCTAATACTGGCAGGTTTAGGGCTGATATGCTCTCTCGCAGCACCAGTCATGGCACTTCGACAGTCAGGTAGTCTCCGCGTCAGCCGTTCCACGGCAGTCAATCTCGCCCGTCTCAGGATGTTTTTGGGCCTCTCTCTAGTTCTCGTAGCGGTCGCAGATTTCCTCGGCTTGTTGAACGCAGATGGGCAACCGCTGGATTGGTCAGGAATCATCGGAGTTGCTGTTCCAGCCTTCTATGTCGACATGGCTCTGCTACTCAGCGGGATCACGATCCTCCGAAAGGCGCTGAAGGCGCTCAAGCGCACCTCCAAGAAGTCGGACAGATATGCAGAACCCTGGGAAGTCGCCGGTGCAGGGACATTCAAGGGTTCCCTCGAGAAGAGGAGCGGTTCGGGACCGATGACAGTCGGTGACCTGAGGTCAGCTCTGCAGTTGGACCAGTACGAGGACATCTTCCAAGTCGGCACGAGCAGCGGGAGCGACGAAATGAAGGTCGGTAGGCTCTGCCACTACTGCAACGGCCAAGGCTGTGTCCAATGTGGTGGGACCGGAGAACTCGACTGATTCGGGTTCAGCCGGCAGATTTGGAGAGAAACAAGGGGTTCACAGGTGGCAACCTCTGTCAAATGTCTCTAACTTTCACATGACAATCCTCCCGGAGAGTTAGTCGAATGAACTCGTATCGAGGATAATCAATACCAACGCCGTCATCGCTAGCGCTGTCTATGGACCGTTAGACGGCGTGGAGATTGCTCCTTCAAAACCGCGCGCTCGCGCGTTACCCGCCACTATGCTTTATACACAGTCGAAAGACCCCGATGATTCCGTGGTCGCTAATCGCGACCGCATCGCAGGGGATGGGACACTTGCATCTAAAAGCATTAGAACTAGAGAACTTCAAATCATTCAAAGGCGAGGTCACGATACCTCTTGAAGAGGGATTCACTGGAATCACAGGTCCCAATGGCTCCGGGAAATCCAACTGCGGTGACGCCGTACAATTCGTGCTCGGTACGAGGAGTTCGAAGAGTCTGCGGGCAAAGAACATCGCTGAACTGATTTTCAACGGAGGCAACCGGGGAAGGGCCGCCAAGCACTGCAAAGCGACACTTGTCTTCTCCAACTTGAAGGCGAAGGACGGCTCGCGCCGAATGCAGGTCGATTCCGACGAAGTGAGGCTCACTCGCTCCATCAAACTCGGTCGTAAGGGAAATGTCAATTCTTCCTACTACCTCAATGATCGCCCCTCCTCCGCCACAGAGATTCGCAGGCTTCTCACTGGGGCTGGCGCACGCGGGGACGGATACAACATCGTGCTACAGGGTGACGTCACCGCACTGGCAATCATGACCGCGACGCAGCGCCGCAAGGTGCTCGAGGATGTCGCTGGTGTAACTGCCTACGACGATGAGATTCGCAAGGCTGGCAAACAGCAGGACAAGGTTGAGCAGTTCCTCGAGCAGATTGCGATTCTTGAGGAAGAGATCACCAGCCGCATCAAGACTCTCTCGAAGGAGAGAGAGCAGGCGATGAAGTATCGCGAGTTGAGGGAAGCACTCGACAACTCACGCCAGACTCTGATGCAGTCGAAGCATCGCAGCCGATTCGAAGAGATTGAATTGGTTGCCGATGAGAGAAGCGGTTACATCGAGCGGTTGGAAACGATTGGTGAGGACATTCAGTCCGGTGCCAAGCAGGAGCTTGCCATCGAGGACCAACTGGCCGAGATTCAGCGTCAGTTGAACGAGGTGCTGGGCGACGATGGTAAGCGATTGGCTGACCAACAACGCCGCCTTGAAGTGGAGGTCGAGACCCGAAAGGACCGGATTGGTGACCTTGAGAAGACTATCGAAGAGGCAGATGCAGAGTCCGAGGTTCTCGCTGCTGAGCGAGATGATGCGCAGAAAGCACTCGGCGAGCACGAGGAATCCCTCAAGTCAGCCCGAGCGGCAGTTGGCGAGGCGGACGGGAAGTTGCAGGCCGCAGCAGACGCTGAGGAGGAGGCGCGAACCGCCCTCGACTCAGGTGACAAAGCGACTCATGAGGCGAACCGCGCCTTCGGTAAGGCGACAGATGCAGTCGAGAAGGCGCAGAAAGATGCCAATGCGGCTCACCTTGAGGCAGAAAGAACGCGCCAGAGCGTCGAACTTCTTCACGAGCAACTTGCGGAACTCGAGGTCGCGCTCGACGAAGCGCGACTGACTCGAGACGACCTGCTCCTCCATGGCGAAGACCTTGAGGAAGGCGCACC
>CAUZJP010000142.1:0-4296 GCA_963580235.1 Candidatus Thalassarchaeaceae archaeon | reverse complement strand
GCCCCCGAACGAGGGCGACCAACCAGATAGAGGAAGGCGAGGACCATCACTGTGACCGCGGTGTTTGTGGCGGAGAGGATTGCAATGACCTCCAAGTCCTGCTCTTGTGTCTGCAACTCCAAGTTGAGATCGGGGGAGATTTCCCGCTCCTCCTTCGCACTAGCCAGCAGCGCCTCATCTTCGGCGCTCAACGGCGCTCCAGACAGCCCCATGGCGGCTACCTCATCGTTCTGCAAATCGCGCTGAGTTCCGTCCAATGTCGGGGTTGAATAGTCAGTCGTTTCAGCCTCGCTGTATGATTCCGCTGACGCAGCCACTCCAGTCGCTGAAGACGCTGCCGGCGCAAAAGCTGCTGCTGATTGAGCCTCCTCCGCAGCCTCTGTTGCAGCCTCGGCCTCCTTCCTTCGGGCCATCGCCTGCATCGCTGGGTGCGACGCCTGCCCCGGTCCGAATTCAAAGTCGGCTGGGATGTAATCGGGATCTTTCATCTTGCCAACCCAGTTACGCACGGTCATGACGACGACAGTCGCCTGTGCGGCGGTCATTCCCGGCAGAATTGCCATCACTGCGGCGCAGATCGAGGAGAGCAGACAGGGAATGATTAGCGGTCCGGCGGGTGGTAGTTCCCAGTCGTCATCCTGTGGAGGCATTTCTGAAGTTGTGACATAGATGTCAATCAGGTTGGCGATTCCGAAAAGACCTGCGAGCCCCGGCATCAGCATGGTCCCCGCCGGCATTCCGACAGGTGAGTTGCCCGGCAGTTCGAAGACCGCCCAACCGTAGAAACCGGTGAGGAGGAAGAAGGCGGTGGCGGCAATCATTCCGGCGATGTTAGAGTGGTCTGAGAACGAAAAATCAAAATCTTTCCCACGCACCTTGAGTTTCCAATTTTTTGAAACCCGCTGCATCCAAAGGGGCCACGGGAGGCGTGTAGTCTCTGTCAGGATTAGGAAGCTTGAGATGGCGAGTAGCAGATATGGCAAGATTTCTCGGCTCTCGGCGTAGAGTCCAAGACCGGGGTTTTCACCGAACAGCAAGCGGGCGAAGATTAGGAGGGGCACGGAGAGTAGCATGCCGAGTTGTGAGCCGCGCGCGGAGTATGCGACGCCCTTCGTCGCCTTGCCGGCCAACAGCATCCTATGGCCGGGTAACAGCGCTAACGCGGTATCCCCGTCAGGGGCACCCAAGAGAGCGCTCGGGATGTAGTTGAGGAAGGTGTGGACGGTCCCCATCGCGACGATGATTGCAGCGACTGCCGAAAGCGGAATTCCGAGGTTAACTGCAAGCGGCGAGAGACTCAACGCAATCAGTGCGACATTGTTCACGTGGAAACCGGGAATCAGCCCAGTCATGCAACCCAAGAAGAGGCCGATGAAGAACGAGGCGAGTAGCCATAGATATTCAGTCATCCAAATTTCCATGTTCACACCCCTGTGGTTGCTCAGCGTCGGTCCAGACAGAGTTTCACGCTGCGGTCGGTGACATCCTCCACGGTCGTCAGTCGTCCTTCCCAATCAATTGGAGCGACTCCAGCAGCGGTCTGAGTCTGCAATTCGCTTCCAATACCCAAGAGACAGAGTCGCTCGCCAACTTGGGTTCCTTCCCGCTCGATGACTAGAGTTCCGTTCACCTCCTTGACAATCCCATTGATTGAGACTCTCTTGTTGATGTCCCACTGCCAATCATCGAAGCCATCAGTCCATGCCAGCGAGACGACGGGAATCGGCCAATCAGCATCGATTTCGATATGGTGGACTTGGAGTAGAAGTCGAGCATCGACGGTGTCCCAAATTAGAGTGGCACTCACATTCACCTTTGTCCCTGACTCAATCCACTCTGCGCGAGCCCCCTCGAGGATGATTCTGAGTTTGGCGGAGCGGGTGAAGTAGTCAGGGCCGTCAGCGAGGTATCCTTTGTCATAGTCTGGGGAGATGGGCCCATCAATCCAGCCAGAGAGGTTCAGCGTCTGGTTTCTGTAGGCGTTGGGGTCTCTAACAAGTTCAGAGAGTGGTGTGTATTCCGAACCGATGCTTCCTGTGGGGTTGGTGTAGTCGGTCTGCTGGCTGTGGTCGAGGCAGATTTGCACCCTCTGTTCTTCCCAAATCAACCGCCCACTCCAGTCCTGAATGACACCCGCTACATCATCTTCTGCTGGTATCAGGCAGAGCCTATTCGTCTCACCAGGCCCCTGAATCCACCAAATCCCCTCTTCGACAACCGAAGTGCCCTCCAAAGTGACGAGACTGTCGATATCGTACGACCAAGTCGTTGAGTCTGCACTCCATGATAGCCGCTTAGCGCCCGCCTCGTGAAGGACCCCGATTTGAGTTGCATGGGCCTGTAACTGCCAACGGAAATCTCTCTCCGACCAGCGCAGCCAGCCGGTGACACTGATTTTTGAGCCCGCTTCGTAGGACTGGTCGAGCCTGCCCTCGATCGAAAGCGAGATGATGTGCTTCGCATTTCCATACGAGGGGTGGTCCATCAGAGAGGCAGTCTGTCGCGTGACATTGCCTTCAAGCACATCTCCAGCGTAGCCCGTAAGTTGTAGCAGGTCACCATCGAAGGCGCTCGGGTTGTGGGACACTCCAGTCAAATTGATGGTATGCACCCGCGGCACCCAATCGTCGTCATATTGAATTGCGCCCGCACCGGTCGAGGAGAGCCAAATACGGCCATTCCACTCCGTCACTTCGCCAACCACTTCGACGAGAGTCCCAATTGGAGGGAGTGTGGTCGGAAGCCCGTCCTCTCTGCCCGATTGGCGCATCCCGGTCTCAGTCCATCGGACTTCGATGACATTGAAGTCATCCTCGACCAACAAATCGACCCTATCGGTTCCGCTGTCATATGGATCGATGATGTAGGAGGTCAATACCCCCTTAACCTTGATATTTTCACGAATATGCTCGTGCGCATCGGTAATATCCACCAAATCCGGCTCTCTGTAGACTGCGTAGAAATTCATCACGCTGACAAGTAAGATACTCAGAAAGAACATCGCCCAAAGTTTCGCCATGTGCGCGCTCAAGGGTGGCGTAGGCTTCAAAGTTGGGCAGGTGGATTTGGCTGCTGTCATTGCCGTTTCGGCAGTTGTTTCATCTACTCAACCCCACATCAAACATCGTGGCCTCTGGTGACCATGGGGTGGTTCTCGCGTTCCTCCTCCTCCTTCCCATGTTGGGTTCTTCCCTCCTTGTCGCCCCGGAGAGTCCCTTTCCAGCGCTTTGGTTTGCTGAAGGCGACGGGGCCGACGGGGCCGGGTCCAACGAGAGTTCTGAGAACCAGACGATGAGGAATTGGACTGCTGAGATGCCGACATGGAACATCGGTGATGCGTGGTCCTACGATGTGGTGCTCGATGCGGTGGCTTTGGTCGAGGAGACGGCTGAGTTGGAGGATGCGGAACTCGACTTCCTGTACGGGTCTGCTCTGATGGAGGTAACGGCGATTGGCGAGGTCGAAGTGGATGGCGTGACGACTCCAGTCTACACGGTTGTAACGAGTGGTACTTTCATCGGTGCTGGGCGTGATTTTCCAGCACCTTTCATCGGCACTGTTGACGGTAATCTGATCGCTGAATTCACTCTAACAGAACGGCTGCGTGTCAGTGACCTCGCCCTGGTAAGTTACGATAAGCGGCTGGTTTTCACCTTCGAGGCAATTGTGGCCTTCGTGACGCAAACAGTCGACATCTCCGATTCCACCGAGTCATCTACTTACAATCCGCCAATGGAATTCTACGACTTCCCACTAGCTCTGGATGATAGTTGGAACATCGTCACCAACCATACGAGCGAGTATGTCGGCGGCAGTGATTTGGTGTCAGTTCCCGCTGAGCCGGAATCATTCATTGAGGAGCGCACGTTCTTCATCAACAGGACGCTTGAATCACCTTTCTCAGGCTGTGAGAACAGTACTGAGATTTGGATGGTTGACAACAAAGGAGAGGAAGAGGAATTGCGGGTGTGGTGTAATGCAGTCAATCAGTACAGCCATCGCTGGACTAACGACATCGCACTAGGCGGCGTCAACGCCACGATGGTGCTGACTGCTTACGCGCCCGCGAGCGCGAGCCACATGATATCGGTCTCCATAGAACCTAATCGGAGTGCGCTCAACAGCGAAGTCACAGTCAACATCACGGTGACTGATAGCTCGGGCAACCCAATCACCGGCGCCTCTGGCTACCTCTACCACAGAACGACGACGATGGTCTTCACCACCGGTGCGAACGGCTCTGACACCATTCTGCTCAATGTCGGCAATTCAATGGATGACACCCCAACCGCTGAA
>CAUZJP010000141.1:0-4307 GCA_963580235.1 Candidatus Thalassarchaeaceae archaeon | reverse complement strand
AATTCCTTCGAATGAATATCATTCGATGAACTCAGACCACTCCTCTTCGTCGGGGTAGCGATACCACCAGACATCAACTTCGTCCTTCCACCACTCCACTCCGTCGTCGTCGACATGGTAGCTTTCCGAATCTGTGTAATCATCCTCACCGCCACCCTCCTCCTCGTAACCATCGTCCCAAGTCGCCTCCTGCCTGTGGGCTCTCGCACTCACCGGCGTCGGACGATTGGTGGGGCGCACTCCTGTCTTTCCACGAGACGGTAGGCTACCCTCATCACCGGACCAACCTCTTGGTCGGGGCCTTTCTCGGTATTCGTCGTCGAGAGGCTTTGTGACACGCGGTGGGGCGCGGCGGTAATCGGCAGTGGAGCCTTCGGGGTCATCGTAGCCCTCATGCCAGTCATCACCATCCTCCTCTTCTTCCTCGTCATCCTCGCGGGTGAGGGTGCGTAGGCCGAAGAATCCGCCAATCAGCAAAGCCAGAACGATAAGGGCGATTGCTGCCATCATCGAGGTTGACATTCCTGCAGAATCACCGCCACCCGACCCTCCACCGTCGATCGGCGGAGTGAGTGGAATCACTGTGAAGTCGATTACCGTGGTATTCTCAGAACTTGTGTAACCACTAGCCGAAGCGGTGAGATCGACTTGTAATTGGCGGTCCCCTGAAGGAGCACCGAAGAGGGCGCGCATCTCCAGTTCTATGTTGTCATTTGACTGATTTGAGGAGAGAAGGAACGAGGTTGACGGCCCGAAGAAGATGTACATCCCGGTTGGCGTGCTGACTGTCACATCGACCGTGACTTGGACTTGGTTCGGATTTCGGACCGTGCAATCCAGCGTCGAAGCGCTGCCGTTCTCTCGCAGGTCCCAGGTGATTTGCTCGCAGGTCATCTCGAGAGGAAGCAACTCGGAGTCGGGCTGGTTTTGGTTTCCACCATCACCGCCATCTCCACCATCTTGGAGTGGGGGGAGGAGGGTGACCTGCTCATCGTTGTCGGGGAGGTCGAGCCATTGCAGGGTAGAGGTGCCGATGGTGAGGTCCAACTCGCCGCCCTGTGGATAGTGAATCTGAATCTCCGCCGTCCCATCGATTCCGACGCTGACTTGGCCGTTGCTGGCGGTCGCTTGGTTGCTCTGGTTGCCAAGAGACCATTCCACCACGATTCCTCGCAGAAGAGGTTGCTCGACGCTGTCGGCTGAAGAGAGTATGACCGTGACACTGCCCTCGCCATCTTGGTCAAGTTGCACATAGGATACATTCGTTTCGAGGGTTGCATCGATCCTCGACTCGAAGTTCGCACTGCCACTCGCCGACGCCACCGTCTGCTGGGTGGTGCTCCAACTGCCGCCGCCGTAGGAGGCGGTCACCTGCGACACCCAATTGAACAGGGTAGGGCTCTCTGCCTGCAAATCCACCCAGTCACTCCAATTCCAACTCGCCTCGCCCGCGGAATCGGTCACTCCACTCAGTACCCAAGCCGAATCAACCTGCTGAGAGGTGGTGTTCCAGATTCCGGCACTTCCCCAAGTGTGGAGGTCGATGGCAACCGCCTCGCCGACAAGAGGAATTCCCTCGCTCTCCAACTGAACTCTGATTTCAATCGGCAGACCCGCCCTGACCAACGCATCGGCGAGCGAATTGCCTGAGGTGCTCCCTGTCACGACCTCAACCGAAATCAACGCTCCGCGTACACTGTTGTTCAACGACTGGACAGGCCCCGCCGACACGACGGCCCAATTGACGTTGCCCGTCAAATCGCCACAGACGACTGCCACATGGTGGTCGGTCACATCGTCGAGGGTTGCGAGGGTCAAAGAGGTCGAGGCACCGGTCGATACATTCGCCACCTCGGTCAGACCGGTGACATCGGTTATCGGAGTCACCTCGAGATAGACCGCGTACCACGCTACATCATCCGAAGCGCTTTCAGTCCAAGCAACATCGATGTAACCGCCGTTGTCAGACGCTGTGTCAACCGCTGTCAATCCAGTCACAGAATCGGGAGGCGTCACATCCGCGGGAGGGAGAGGGGGAACGGTGATGGTGACCGCGTCTGAGAGGTTGCTCAAAATGCCGTTTGAGTATACTGCGCGCACTCGGTAGTCCCATGTCGTTCCTGATACATTGTCATCATCCATGGTTCCGTTGAACGGTGAGCCATGGTGCGGAGCCCCAAGTACGGGTGTCGAGCCGTTCACCCACCTGAATATCTGATATGAGAGGAAATCCGACTCGAGCATCGCGGCATCATTCCACATGATGAAAACCCGGTGAGTCGCATTGCCCGGATCCCACATGACCTGATGCTCATGAATGACCGGTGCCTCTCTGAACACTTGATTCGACATCCCGGCGACCCACTCTATCTGAAGCGCCTCCAAGGTGAGAGTTCCTGCATCGCTAGAGTTGAACGGAAGAGCGACATTGAATGGCCCGGCTCCCGGCAGCATCTGAAGATTAAGGGCATTGGTGAGATTGCCTAGCATCAGATTAGCGTCGACCACGAAGGTTGCATCATAGGTGAGAGAGAGGTCCTTCAGCAGTATCGTTCCGCTTCCCGTGGATGTGGCATCTGGCATAACGAACGCCATCTCGATTCCATACGGAAATATCTGGCCTGGCAACCACGAAATCTTGCTGGTAAGGCTCTGCGATATGTTGCCCATGTCCACCCATGTCAGTTCGTCAACTCCGTTCTGGCCGTCACCCGCATATCCAATCAGACTGCCCTCCTCCTGTCCGTCACCGTCGAAATCGAAGGATACGCTGTGCCAGCCGGCGAGATAGAGGCCTTTTGTCGCCTCGCCGGCAGTCACCAACTGCTCGACCAGTCCATCGCCATCGAGGTCGGCGAGCAGCACCTCGCGCGGTGCGGTGTGCGGCGCGAGTGTGCTAATCGAGGTGGCGACACTCCCATTGGCACCAAAAGAGTGCACATCGAGGTAACCGGTGAAGGTGGCGTCATTGTTGTCGGGGGAGCCGAGGATGGGTTGCAGGAGGTCAACACTGCCGTTGCCGTTCCAATCCCCTACCGTGTGGTTGTTGAGTTGAGTCGAATTGTCCAGTTGGATCGACCAGTCATTTCCATTGAAGGTCGAGATACAGACCCCCAAGTCGGTGCTTCCGAGCAGGTCGAGAAGTCCGTCTCCGTTCCAATCGAGGGTCATCAAGCCGCTCTTGATACAGTCAAACGAGGTGTTTGTGATGAGTTGAACCCAAGAACCGCCCGAACTGTTCCACAGACTGACATGACCGTCCATGCCATCCGATACTGCCACCGTGGCATTTCCACTCCCCCAAAACTGACCCGTGGTCACAGAGGCGAGAACCGCCTGCAGCCCTGAGCCGTTGGAATTGACCGTAGTGGTCGCACCGGTGCCGAATGAGCCGTTCGCCGGATTGAAGACATACTCGCGGAGAGTTCCGTCAGCGTGCACCGAGACCAACTCGTCGTCACCGTCGCCGTCGAAGTCGCCAACAGCAAGGTCAGCGAGTCCTTGCCCGAGCGTGAGGTTGGTTGAGTCGCCCCAGCCGCCGGTGGATAGGGAGATGTGGATGCAAGCGGATTCGTTGGCGTCGTCGGTGGCGGCGATGTCAGCTCGACCGTCGCCATCGAAATCGCCGATGTCGAGTGTGGTGGCGCCGTCGCAGGTCGATTTCCAACTAACGGCGCTGAAACCGGTTGAAGGAGACCAATCGAAGTAGCCGATTGCCGGGCTGCTGCTTCCGTTGGCCCAAGTGTGTTCCCGTTGCAAGAATATCGGTTCTGGGAGATTGTCAGCATCAATGTCACCGACCTCCAAATCATCGATCATACCCGTCGCAACCCAAGAGCCGCCAAAGTCGGGTGAGTACTCGACGGAGAGGTCAGCCGTCTGCAGTTGGGAGGCACTCGGAAGGTATACCATTTCCAGTTGGGCGCCGTTTGAGTCGACAGAACTCGAGTTCGTCGTACTGCCATCTGAGAAGGTGGTCTGGTTGCCCAAGTCACCAAATCCGACTTCCGTCCAAGCCCACTCGTACTGACTGTCCTCAGCGATGTCGAGGGTGACTGTCCCGGGGGAGGGCGATACATGGGAGTAACCTATCTCGAATGAGGCAGAGGTAATCGTCGTATTGCGCTCCAAGGTGAGGGCGATTGCTGAATTGACGGAGCTGCCGTTGAGGTTCAACTGAGAGGTTGGGTTTCCATCAGCAAAAGTGGTGATTGTGCCCGAGCCGTTACCGGCCACGGCGAAGGGCGTGAGGAGGGACGCCAACATCAGGATACATATCGCCAATGGAGCGCGGCGGCTCAAATTTG
>CAUZJP010000140.1:0-4311 GCA_963580235.1 Candidatus Thalassarchaeaceae archaeon | reverse complement strand
GTCCACGAAGTCGTGAGCATCAGAAGGATGAGAGTTAGTGCGAACCATACCCTACGCATGACTTCCTCGACTCGACATGCCCCTTTTGATGATTGACGCTCGTAGAGCGTAGCGTGATTCACCGATTATAGAGACAATTCAGTCGAACCCTACAACAGGCCGGTGGACGATGATGAATTATCAGAGGTTGTAGTAGACGGATATGGCATCGTCGGTCTTGGCCACAGATGTGCGCCAGTCCGACTCTGTTCCCATCAGCGCCCGAATGCAGTCGACATTCTCGGGAATGACATCGCTCTCCTGATGAATCGCCTGGAAATAGTAGAGTCGGTCGCCTTGCAAGGAAACCCCATCTTCCCACACGAAAATCTCGTGCAGATCGCCCCACTTCCTGCCAATGTCTCGCGCCATTTCCATGACCTCCGCAGTGGTCGTGAGCCGGTTGTCCGCACCGTGCATGACGATGACTCTGGGGGTCTCCCTCCACATCTCAAGAATGCTCTCTGTCGAAAGCCCATGACCTGATGGCAGGTCAGCGATAATGGCGTGTGTGTGCATGATGGTGGTTGGCACGGCCACAGCCATCGAATTGATTTGAATCTCAGGCTTCACGGTCATCACGTCGGGGCCGTGGTGGCTCGGTACCTTCAGGACCGGCTTGATGGCGTTGATTGGCCCCTTTCCAGAGTCACCAGGGTCAGCAGCCCTTCGAATCATCGTGCACTCGACCTTGAGTGAGCCGCAGTGCTCGTAGAGTGGGACGAGGGTGCGTGAGAGCCCGGTGGTGTTGCAGGAGACGACCCGGGTGCCTTCGACATTGAGGTTCTCTGCGTGGTTGGCCGAACTCGTGTAGGAGCGACCGGTGAGTGCGTGTTTTTCGCCCCCTTGGAAGAGGTATTTCACCCCGGCAGATTGGTACTTTTCGAGGTTTTCCGGACCCGTTTTTCCGGGCGAGCAGTCGACTACGATGTCAGCGATTGCAAGCAGGTCTGAAATGCCGCCGGCGCAGTCGTAACCGGCCTCGGCGAAGGAGGCGATTCTGTCGCCATCGTCGAATGTGCAGTAGAGTGGGAAACCCTTCTTGACGGCGAGGTCACAGCCGAATGATGGGCCGGTTTTCGTCACTCCGACAATCTGCATGTCGTCTTGCGCGTCAACCGCATCGGCAACTCTCTTTCCAATCGTTCCAAATCCATTGATTGCAACTTTGATTCCGCTCATTCCCACGACCCAACCACCTCTTCAGGCAATCCGAAGCCGGCTGCCACCCGTCTATGAATATACCCGCGCGTTTTCAGTATGGGAAACAGAGGGCCAGTTACCCCCCCCTAGCAGGCAGGACGGTCGGTCCCCATGTGCGGGAACGCGGGTGAGGTGTGAGAACGGCGTTGCGGCAGTTCTTCACGAGGGTTATCATCAAGAGGGAATGCATTGAGGGGAGGTGGAGGCGAAACGATGAGAGAGGAGGTGGCGAAGAGCCTCAAGTTGAACCGTGAGTTGTCGGTACTCCTCGTCAAGGCGCTAAAATCCGACACTGCCATCAAGATCGGCTGGGGGAAGGCGAACGACCCGCGGCCTCGCGATGGCGAGATGGGGGTGGCACCTCACCTCCCTGACGGGGCGAGGGTTCGGATGCTCGGCAACATCGGTGATCTGACTGCAATCTGCGCATCGGGTGGAAACTTCTCACTCGAAGGCGAAACCGGCGCCCTATTTGGCGCTTGGAATCGAGGCGGGCGACTCACCGTCGAGAAGGACTGCGGTGTGAGGCCCGGCATGGGGATGGAGGATGGACGAATCGTCATCCACGGCTCAGCTGGTTCGGAGGCTGGTGCATGCATGTCCGGCGGCCTTCTAGTCGTGCGCGGTTCAGCCGGCCGCCGATGTGGCGGCGGAATGAGTGGCGGCACTCTTGTCATCATGGGTGATGTCGATGGCGACATCGGCTGCAACATGCAAGGTGGCCGCATCATCGTCAACGGGCGCTGTCCACCCCCGGGTGAAGGAGCGATTACCGGACCTCTAGACGAGAAGGAGTTGGCGGATGTCAACGGACTTCTTAGCGAACTCGGAATCAAGGTCGACGCAGATGCGGTCTGCATCACCTCAGACGGAGAGAACCCCACCCGTTCGACGGCTCCAACATCAGACATTGACGCAGCATTTGAGGCGGTCAGCCTAGTCTCGGGCGGCAACCCTCGCTTACTGGCTCAGGCTCCTCTCGACCTACTCACCGTTCTCCACCTCAGGGGTGAAGAGAAGGGGATTCTACTTCCACTCCCGCTGCTCCCGCGCTTGCCGGATGGCAAGGGGCTCAAAGGGGCCTTTACAGATAGACAACCCTGTCTGGTGAGCGCCTCACCGAGGGATTGTGATTTGTTGTGCGTGGGCATGGGTAACCTGCACGATTGTGCCGGGGACCTCGCATCGGCGGCGGGTGCAGTTGTCTGCATAGACGACCTCCCTCCGCTCAATGATGCGGAGTTGGATGCGTTGATCGTCATCGTTCGGAGTCATCTCGGCGATGACAAGCCGATTCTGCTCGGTGGTGGGGTCGACCGTGTGGACTTGGTTCATCGACTCGCAGCCGATTTAGGCTGCGATGGAGCAATCGCCAACACATCGACGCCCGCTCGGCTTCCGGTCGCAGCGAGCCTGCCACTCATCGGACTCTCTGCGAGGGAACATTCAATCGCTCGAAAAGGAGTTGCCTCTGGAATCTCACTACCGTGGGCTGCGACTCCCGAAGACATTCTCATCTGTTGCGCAGGGGGAGGGCAATTCATCGTCGTCGACCCTCTCGCAGACATCGAGAAGCCGAAGAGCCTGAAGGCGAGAGCCGAAGCTGTCGAATCTTGGTTGGCTGAGATGGATGCCGGTCTGCGCGGCCATCTGATTGAGATTGGTGAAGATGGAATCGACCTGCTCAACCGGCGCCATCTGAGAGCTTTGGACCACGACACCGCCAGCATCAGCGGAATCAGGCTCGCTGGCTACGATCGGCCCCTTCCACACTGGTTGGGGCAGTGAGGGAGCGAGAGAATGCCGACTGTCAACTTCAAGCACGAAGTCCTGAGACAGGTGCAACTCCGCCACGACACGACCCACGACCCCGAGGCGTGGGTCGAGCGACTCAGTCTCATCGGCTGCTGCGTCGAGGGTTCAGACGACGAAGGAGTTGAAATCGAGGTTTTCCCGGACCGCCCCGACCTACTCTCTGCCGAAACGATGGCACACGTCGTCCGCCCCTTCCTGCACGGAGCAACGGCAGAGCCGAGCCTCGCCACCGTCGAGGGAACCATTGCGATGACCGTCGACCCCTCATTGGAGGATGTGCGGCCTGTCATCTACGGAGCGGTTGTCAGAGGTGTGGATACAGGACACACCGCCGAGGCTAGGGACCAATTCATTCAGGGGCTGATGGATCATCAGGAGAAACTTCACTTCGCCCTCGGGCGAGGCAGAAAGCGCTCATCGGTCGGCGTCCATGACCTAGCGAGGCTTCGCCCTCCATTCCGAGTTGTTACTGTTCCTGCAGACTACGATTTCATCCCACTCGCCATGGAGGAGCCGATGAGCATCGAGCAAATCCTCAAGCAACATCCGAAGGGGGTCGACTACGCCCACCTGCTCGAAGGGTTCGAGAAATTCCCAGTAATCATCGACGCTGCCGGCGACGTCCTATCGTTCCCGCCGATTATCAATGGCGCCCACACCACGGTCACGGATTCGACAACCGACTTCTTCATCGATGTCACAGGTTGGGACGAGCGAGCCTGCGAAGCGTCACTGCTACTCGTCTGCCTCTCATTCGCAGCCCGTGGCGGGACCGTCGAAACCATCCGACTGACCGGGCTCGACGGAGTCGAGCGTAACTGCCCTGACGGCTCTCCAAAGACCCACCGACTGCCGAAACCCCTGCTCGAGGAGGTTTTGGGAAGGGAGTTCAGCGACGCAGAGGTCGGGGCGGCACTCAACCGAATGGGAGGGCGTCTGTTGCGTAGGCGCGTCGTCACAGATGGCCCGAGGGTCCGGGACCGGTGGGCGGAGGCTGCGGCAGGCGAGGACGAATACCTCATCGAGATGCCACGCTGGCGAGCGGATATTCTTCACCCGGTGGATTTGGTCGAAGAGGTCGCTATCGGTATCGGCTACGAAGACCTCGGAGTAGCCACTAGCAACCAGTCGAGTGCCGGGATTGCGCTGCCGAAAATGACCCTTCACAGGAGAATCAGGGAGAGCATGCAAGGCCAAGGTCTGCAGCAGATTCAGTCGCTGTCGCTGTCGAATGAGGGGGACCAATTCGACAAG
>CAUZJP010000139.1:0-4331 GCA_963580235.1 Candidatus Thalassarchaeaceae archaeon | reverse complement strand
CACCGCCTCCAACCCCTCGAGGACTTGGATTGCGTCGCCTTGGTAGTCGCTAGACATCGATTTTTCACCAACTTTTCTCAGGGGGTATCATAGATACCCCCTGCGCAGTCTAAATGGGGCCGTTGACGGGTTATTAACCCTAGCATTATTTCCTCTCCGAAACCGCCATTTCGAGGTAAATCACATTGCTGCTTTTTGAACCTTGATATAGCCAATTTCGAAGCCCTCCAGTGGCTCATTCAGGAGGGGCTTTTCGATACATCACCGTTAAACAGGACTGGCCGGTGGCGCCGCTCGATGTCGCTTCCGAAGGTCTGCGTCTCCCTTAGCGGGAACACTGTGGAAGAGGTGGTGAAGCAGGCGGAAAAGGCGACCGGGGAAGGTGTCGAACTCGTCGAAGTCCGGTTCGACAGGTTGTATGTCGAGAGAGTCAAAGTGACCGTCAAGAATGAGGAGGGCGAGCAAGATACCTCAGTTGAATTCGTCTCTCGTCCACTCGCTGACATCGATGTTGCTGCATCGATTGAGCAACTCAAGAAAGGTATCGAAAAGACCGTTCTCTTCACCTGCATGCCGCGCCGGCAAGGAGGGCAATTTCCAGACGATGAGGAGAGCCGAATCGAAGTGCTCCGGCAAGCGATTGCAAGTGGAGTCTCGTGGATTAACCTCGAGTTGGACCTCGACGACATGGTACGCGAAGAACTGTTTGAGGCAGCAAGAGAAGCTGGCTGCTCGACGGTTGCTTCGATTCACGACATGGCAGGGACGCCTCCTTCAAAGGACATACTCGCTGCTGTCGAGGAGAATTTAGAGGTTGGGGATATCCTGAAACTTTGCTACCAAACAAGGGGTTACGGCGACGGATTAAACCTCTTCGAGGCAGCTTGGGAACTGCGCGGGGTTGATGCCCCAGCCTACACGCTCATGGGTATGGGGATTGGCGGTGATTGGCCGAGAATTCACGCTCCACTTCTGGACCTGACAATGGTCTACACCACTCTCGACGAAGATTACAGCCTGCCGGACAGAGGGCTGATCAATCTCAGAGATCTAAGGATTGCATGGGAGATGTTGGGCTACACAAATCCGGCCGCCACGGCGACCGATGTTGAGACTCAGCCCGATACAAAGCCAACCGACTGAAACCGTCAAGTGGTCACCTAGCAGAAGTGAACCTTCACTTCTGACCACACCTTCTGGGTAGGCCGCCCTTTGCGCCATATCCATCGCGAACCATTCTCCGTGCAACGAATGCAATCGAAGAGAGTGAAGGCGCGACGAGGGAGATTCGAACTCCCGTGGGTAAAACCCACCGGATTAGCAATCCGGCGCGATGGCCAGGCTATGCGATCGTCGCTGCGAGCCGGGCCACCAGCCCACCCGACTTAAGCCAAACTGTGCAAGAGAACGCCGAATCAAATTCAAAAACCCACCAACTAGCTCGAGTCCTCGCATGACCTCGTTCCATTTCTTCCATCCAGCCTCGACCAAGTGGTCCGTCGAAGATGGCCCTTTCAGGAGGTGAACATTTTCCGACATCGAGGTCAGTAGAAGAGGTCCTCAAGTTCGTCGCCCATCTCATCGGCCATCATCGCTTCTCGCTCCGCCTTGGACTCCCACTTCGCCCGCTTGATTCTGCGGCGCACTCCGCGAGTCTGATTGATTATCACTGGTATCATCACCACATTTAGCAGCAAGACACTGAAGGCCATCATCGCGGTCATAGTGAATGCGCCGATATCGAGATAGTCGTATAGCGTCCTCAACCATGGAATTCCGTAAGGTGGAGGCGCCTCGGGGGGGGGGACGGGAATTAGATGGGAGTTGTAGTCCCAGAATTGGTTTTCGATGGTGAGGGTGATGATGTTATTCTCAAGAGGGGCGTAGTCGACATTTCCGACCGAGTCGACGGGCAGGAGGATGTAGTTGTAAGTCCGCTCGACCTTCAGTCTGTGCTGAGCCGGACCCTCCCACTCGTGAAATCGTGCCTCTTCACCGGTTTCACCCGAAAGACCGGTCGCTATCGGCTCCATCCAAGTGAGCGAACTCGGGACGACCTCCACTCGATATAGGATCCAAGTGACATTCTCTTCAACCCCATAATCAGGCCAAGTCCAGGTGACATTCAGATGGTGGATGTTCTGTCCCGAACTGTTGTCAAAGGTGAGGTTGTAGTCTAGATCTTCAACTTCGATGTGGGGTGGAGTCGCATCTCCGCACTGCCATTCAACATCGATGCCGTCGAAGCCGGCAGCGGCGCCATGCGTGTGGTCTGGATTCGACTGTCGGTCGAGAGCGATGATTAGGTAGGATGCGCAAGTGCCATCCTGCAGTGGCGTGGGGTCGACCCAACTTGAGCTGTGAGGTGCGAGGTCGCCGACTTCTGTGCCTGCAACGGACCAGAACTGTGACTCGGTTTCGTAGGGCCAGAAAAATGGGAATGATATCCTCCGATAGATTCTCCAGCCACCGAAGTAGGGGTTGTCCAAGTCACCTTCCGGGCTCCAAACGAGGGTCATTTCACCACCCTCACCCTGTTCGGAGTGGAAATTGATGGCGCTGACATTTGCTGGTTGCAAATCGCCTGCAATCAGGTAGAGGCCGTTTGTGAACTCCTCGTCGTAGAGGAGCATTGTGTCATTTTCTGTGTTAATGATGACTGCACTCGGGTACTCGATTTCCTCGACCAAGGCGCTCTCAAGGGAGTCCATTCGATACACTCGAATCGAACTCCTGTCAAGTCCTGTTGGAAGCAGAACTGAGAGGTCTATCCATGACTGGGTGAAGACGATTCCCGGATCGGTCACGCCCGGATCCGATGGCTCGAGATCGTAGTCAATAATACGGAGTGGGGAGAGCCCCTCGGACAGAATTGCTTCGTATTGGAACCCTTCAGGGGGATATGCTGGTTCATTGAACTGATAGTCAATCTCCACATCCATGACCGATTCACCGCCAACCAGCCATGGCAGTGATGTGAGTGAAATCCGGTTTTGAATTCGAATAGTTCGTACTCCCGTCTGGAGTTGCCCATTTGCGTCTCTGGTCGTCAGTGTGACCAGCCACTCCCCCATCGGTAGAGTAGTGGTGAAAATCTGGCCGTAGCCAATCAACTCCTCATAGTTGAGACGCCAAGTGAAGTTCAGTGGCATGGCAGACATCTGACTCACCTGGCCAATGAATAATATCTCATCTCCTGAGTCGAATCGCTCTCCCTCTGTGGGGTTGCTGATTGCCGGATTGGCGCTGATGAATCTGCTACTGATTTCGACCTCGAACCAGTTGTCGGATGGATTGATGTCAAGGCTTTCGAGGTCGAAGGGGAATGAGGCATTCAAGATGAATTCTCCAGTAACCGGCATCTCATAGATGCAAATCACCGGCTCACCGGGTGTCATCGTGACATTACATTCCGTCGGGCCATCGAGCAAAGTCCCATTCAAGTCGAAAATGGTCAACAAAACGGTGGAATTCACAAGAACATGTCCGATGTTGCCAACCTTGACTCTAATCGAGTTGATTCCGTAGGGATAGAGGGTGTTGTTCTGCCCTTGCACCTCAATGGTCTCTCCCGAGCCACGGGCCGGTTCGATGGTCTCAACCCAGACATCCAAGTCATCGTTCACTTCGAGGGGAAATGAAACGAGGTTGTTCCATTCGTTCATGTCCCATGGCGATGAAAGCAGACCAACCTCCAAGACGAAGATTCCGGGGTAAGGGGCGACAAAGTCTGGCAGCGAGTGAACCCAATGCTGGTCAGTGGCTACCGGTGGAATCGTTTCATTTGACTCAGATGCAATCTCGCTGCCGTTGTCGTAAAGTCTCCAGCCGAAGGTAGCATTATCCCCCATCCCCCATGAACGGCGGTATAAATCGGCTGAAATAGGATAGGATGAGTTGCTATTGTAGACTTGACTCTCGTCGAAGTTTACATGATTCACAGAGATGTCCCGCAGCGGAGCTGAGACATTGAAGGTGTAGGCCAACTTGTCATCAGTGGCGTTGTTATCGGTGAGAGAGAAGAAGAAGACCACTGTATGGATGCCCGCAACAAATGGCTGGTAGCCACTACTGAAGGTAACTGTGACATTCTGATGTCCTGAGACACTGCCGGTGCTCGTCAGTCCGTTGGCGGGGTTACCGGGGCAACCGAGTACTGCGACATAGTCGCCAGCACAGATCTGCCAACGAATCTCCCTCGATGCATGAGTGGATGTCTGGTCGTTGTAAACAATGGCTTTCGGGACGATAAACGCGGTGTCCCTGTCGTATGTCGCATCCGGCATGGGCTCTAATCCTTCGACCAGTGCAAGGTTACCTGTGACGCCGGA
>CAUZJP010000138.1:0-4369 GCA_963580235.1 Candidatus Thalassarchaeaceae archaeon | reverse complement strand
GCCAGTGCCGCCGCTCCTCGCAGACACCGGAGAGTTCACTCTTGAGAGAATCCATCGTCATCCAGCTAGATGGTGAAATCTTCTCCAATTGAGGAATGAAGGGGAGAGAATCGACTTGGTCGAGCCTGGAAACCTTACCGCTGAACGGATCCTCCAATAGTGTCCATCGATTTCTCTCGCGGGTCTTCTCAGGCCCTATCAGAAATCCTTCGACTCGCCACATACGCCCCTCCATCAAAATCGGGCGCACAGGGAGTTGTTCGTAGCCTTGGTCGGCGAGCCAAGCGGCCAACTTGAAGGAGGGTTTCAGGGCGACCGCGTCAGGCGGGGGAAGTTCACTTTTCACGCTCCTCTCGGCGAGTGCATCTATCGTCTCGGAAGTCGGTTCAACACCGAGTTTCAGCGTCAATTCGCCGGACAGAACGGCGGCACCCAACCACTCTCCAAGTTGCTTCGGACTCCACAGAAAAAGGGTCACGCCATCGCGGCTCGGGAGAGGGTCGATTCCAACCAAATCCCGCTCTGAAATCAACCAGTGACAGCCTGTCGGTGCATCGACGAGCCAACGCTCCAGCTCCATTCGGTCTATCGGCGCCCAACCAGTCACTGCGTGCCAAATGTGCGCACCCTCGCCAACTGGGACCCCGTCAACTCTCGAATCCTCCTTGAGAGCCCCCAAACAGGTCAACCCGGGTGTCCGACTGATGACCGCAGTCGGTTCGATGACGAACTTGAGTTCGTCCAATACAGCGGGTAGGGAAACTGCCATTGGCTGGGCGGCGCTTCATGGGCTCATCAATGCTCGCCTGATGATGACCGGTGAGATGCTATTCAACAGGCGAGGCAGGCAGCGCCGTAGCCTCTGAAATGAAATGTCTTGTAATGTTTCAGTCGAGGTTCGCACGAAGAGTGAGCAACTCACTGCTGCCGGGGTCGAGCACACAGATGGCGCTGATGTGGAACGGCTTTGCGCAAGCAGCACCAAGTTCTCGGTTGACCAGCGTAACCATGTGAATTGGCACATCAGGATGGCTACTACTCAAGTCATTGACATATTCCCGCGGGCAGTTGGCGGCGAGTATGACGAGTTTCGCCTCCCCCTTTGCACAAGCATCGGCCGTCTGATTTTGGCCGAGCAGTAGCAGCCCCGTGTTCATTGCTGTCTTCAATTGTCTCCCTAGATCCATTTTGAGTCCCCCATACGGCCACTATTGCTTCTCATGGCTGAAATTCAGTCACCCTCAGGGATGTAGAACAGCTCAACGCTACCTGTTCCCAATGCGACCGGTTGGCCGACGATGATGTTCTCCGCGACACCGGACAACTCGTCCTTTTCACCGATGATACCTGCCTTGAGCAGGTGGTTCACGGTGACCTCGAAGGCTGCACGAGCTAGGATGCTGTGCTTGTTACCGCTGACTCCGTGACGACCAATCGCTCGGACTTCGCCCTCGCTTGTCATCACATCTGCAACAGTCAGCAGGTGACGGACATCGACATCGAGTTTCGCCTCCCCAAGGGTTAGCATCAACTCGTTGACAATCGCTTGTCGAGCTGCCTCAATCCCGAGGAAATCGTGGATTTCGGTAATGTTGTTGGTGTAGGTTCGACTACGATCGATGCCTTCGAACTGACTCACTTTCTGGAGGTTGCTGCCGATGGTTGCGATGTAGAACTCGCCAGTGAATTTGTCCTTCTGCGTGTTCGCACGCTCGATTCCAGCGATTCCCTTCAGACGGAGGCCCTTCACCTTCTCTTCAAGAGCCAACAACTCGGTGTAGTTGGGCGTCACATCGTCATCCTGCTTCTTGCGTCCTGGAATGATTGTCAGAACCTTGGGGCGAGTCTCGTGGTCGGCGTCGATGAAGAGTCGTAGCCTACGCGAAAGCAATTCCCTGACTTGCGGACCTGTCATGTCCTTCTGTTTCAGGTTCGGCTTGATGAGTTCCAGCGTGATTCTTCGCTGAGTCACATCGGTCTCGATTGCTGTGACATCCTGGGTGGTAGTCACCTCGAGGGCTGCAGCCAACTTTCGGACCTTCTCTTCATCGCCACGCAACTCGTCATCGAGATGGATGCGCATTGTTGGGGTCGAGGGGGCCTTTCGGGCGTCCACGAGCTCGATGATACGAGGCAGACCTTGGGTCACGTTCACAGTAGCCACACCGGCATAGTGGAAAGTACGCATAGTCATTTGAGTACCCGGTTCTCCAATGGATTGGGCTGTGATGATACCTACTGCTTCGTAAGGGTCGACTATCGCTCGCTCCGCGGCGGACCCTGCTTCTACTACTACTGACTGGGCCTGCTTCTTGGTCAACTTCTTCACGCCACGCTCAGTGATGGCATCAGAGATATCGCTGAGAAGACGGTCTGATAGAGCGGACCCATTCTCTTGATTAGCTGTGTTCAGAGCATCGAAGATTGGGTCAATGGTGAGGCCCACGCGGAGTTGAACTTCCTTGTTGTCACGAGCGTACTCCTCGAGCGGCAACTGAAGCGCTGCGCGCCGGCCAGCAGCGCGTCGGGTAGTCCTAGTACGGCGAACGGTGGTTGCTCCTTGTGCATCGGCGCTGTCGGCGCGTGAACGCTTGCCGAACTGCTGTATCCGGTCACAGAGAGTCTGAGCCTCGTCTGAGGCGAGACCGCAGATTTGAGCGATTTCACCCGATGGAAGGATCTTGACATCGTCCCACTTTCGGCCGTCTGCCAACTGGTGAGCGTACTCTTCGGGCACACCCATGTCCATGAGTTTCTTCTTTGTTGCTGACTTGACAACCATCACTTTCCACCTCCTAATGCATTATCCAACACAAGTTGAATGTTGACCGGACAACCTCGCACGCTTCTCGTTGGGTCGATGCGGTCCTCACCGTAGCTGAACTGAATGATTCTGTCAGCAGTGTTTCGTACGGAGTGAGGGACATCGGAGTGAACCTTGAGGTCATCCATCGCGTTGATGAGTCGGCGCTGCATGTATCCTGACTTGCTGGTTCGGACTGCAGTGTCGACCAGTGACTCTCGACCAGAGACGGAGAGCATGAAGAACTCCGTAGGCTGGAGGCCGCTCTTGAATGAGGAAGCGACGAAGCCCTTCGCCACGGCACCTTTTGCGTTTCTAGGGAAGTGGGAGAGAACGCGGTCTTGGTAACCACGCTCAAGTCGCTTTCCTCGAACTCTGGTCTGGCCGATAGAACCAGCCATCATCGAGAGATTGTCCATCGAACCACGGGCACCGGAGACTGCCATCATCACAGCCGCGTTGTCGCTGGCAAGATGCTCTCTCGCAACCTCGCCTGTCTTCGAACGGGACTCGTCGAGTATACCCATCAAATCCTCCTCAAGGGTCTCAAGTGGGGTCCTTCCGGGTCGCGCTTCGTACTTCTTGCCATCTTCGCCGAACAGTTCCAACTTGTCGTCGACTTCAGCGACTGCTGTCTTGTTGATCTTTGTAATGGCTGCACGCGCTGCCGGAGGCATGTCTTCATCATCGATTCCAGTGGTGAATCCGAGTGCTGTGCAGATGCCAATCGTAAGACGAGTCATGTCGTTGAGGAACTGAGCGCCCCGTTCAGAACCGTAGGTTTGGACCACCGCATCGAGTAGTCGGCCGCCCTCAGCTCCGATTCCGGACTTGTCGATTGTACCAGAGAGGATATTTCCGTCGACGATTTCAACTTGGTCGTTGCTACGACTCTTGTAACTCAGGCTGATGCCTGAGGGGATGATCAAATTGAGCAACTCGCGGCCCATGTAGCCCATATCGCCGTTTTCATCCTTAATCTCTGCAGGTAGGACGCCGGTCCAGTTGATCATCCCGAGCACATCGAGTGCCTGTGTCTTGGGAATGATTCTGTCGTTGTTTGTCATTAGGTATGCACCCGAGATGTGGTCGTGGATTCCACCGATAACCGCACCGCCATAGCGGGGGGACAAGATGTGCTCCTGAACACGCATCAAAATCTTCGCTTCAGCGCGAGCCTCTTCCGACTGGATGATGTGTAGATTCATCTCGTCACCATCAAAGTCGGCGTTGTAGGGGGTACAGACTGCCAAGTTGAACCGGAAGGTCTTGCCCTGCATCACACGAACTTCGTGAACCATCATTGACATCCTGTGGAGTGACGGTTGTCTGTTGAAGATGACGACATCTCCGTCAATCAAGTGGCGTTCGACAACCATGCCGGGCTTCGGGTTACCCTCTAGGTCGTGAGTTGAAAGACGGTCCTCAACAGGGCTCCTCTCCTCCTCCTCCTCGTCCCATGGTGAACCACAGTGTGGGCAGACCACAATGAGATGTTCCGGGTAGTCCTCATCCGGGTGCTCTCGCTCCCAGCGCCATCGGTTGTGGATGATCGCATTGGGGTTG